>JBILUB010000234.1:0-4483 GCA_044371245.1 Opitutaceae bacterium | reverse complement strand
GGGCCGGTTCAACACCACCCCCATCGCCCCCTCCGCATCGTGACTGGACATCAAGATCGCCGTCCGACGAAAGGTCTCGTCGCGCAACACCGGATGCGCCAGCAGCAGCGAGCCTGCGAGGGATTTGTCGTCGTTCCGGGAGGGCGAACGCATTCGGACGCAGTGTGACGGCGGACCTCGCGCGTGCAACTACAGTTGCACGACTCTCACCCCCGCATCCGCCAGCAGGGGGATCACCAAGGGATCATTCTTGTAGTCCTGCCGATAGCGCAGCTCGGCGATGCCGGCCGCCGCCAGGATTTTCGCGCAGTTGATGCACGGGAAATGCGTCACATAGGCGACACAGCCCTCCACCGAGCTCCCCCGCCGCGCCGCATCGGCGACCGCGTTCTGCTCGGCATGCACCGTCGCCTGCTCATGCCCGTCCCGCACCCGGGAGTGATGCGGCGTGCCCGGCAAAAACCCGTTGTACCCCGCCGCCACCAGACGGTTTTTCCGCTCCCCCGAACTCACGATCACACAGCCCACGTGCAAGCGCTCGCAAGGACTCCGGGTCGAGAGCAGCACCGCCGTGGCCATGAAATACTCGTCCCAAGAAGGACGCCCCGCGAACTGGGCGGTGGCCTGGGCGATCAGATCGACGGGCGAGCTCTCGGACGACATCGCGGACGACGCAAACCCGGCCCGCACCAAAACGCCAAACGAAAAACCCGCCCCGCCAAGCACCGGAACCGAGCGCCGCCTCCCCGACCGGACCCACCCTACACGCCCAGCAACTTCACCCGCCGCTGCTTCAGCGGAAACTGCAAGGTCACCGTCGTGCCACGGCCCACCTGGCTCTCCACCGCGATCTGCCCCCCATGCGCCCGCATGATCCGCTGCACCACCATCATCCCCAGCCCATGCCCCGTCGGCTTGGTCGTGTGGTAAGGCTCGAAAAGCCGGGCGAGATTCTCCGGCTTTATCCCCCCGCCATTGTCCGCAAATGCCAGCACCACGTGCTCCTCATCGGCGCCCGCCTCGATCCGCAAACGCCCCCCCGGCGGCATCGCCTCGGCCGCGTTCTTGATCAGGTTGAAAAACACCTGCTTCACCTGATCCCGGTCCGCCAACACCACCGGCAAACCCGCCGGGCTCGCCACCTCGACCGTGACGCCCCGGTCCGCCAACTCCCGCTCCTGAAACGCCAACACCTCGGCCAGCACCTCGGCCAGCCGCGTGTCCGCCAGATCCGGCGCCCGCGGACGGATCGCCTGGAGAAAATTCGCGATGATTCCGTCCAGCCGCGCGACCTCCTCCTGACACACCCGCAGCGAATCACCCAGCGCCTCCGCATCCTTCCGGTCCACGCCCCGCAGCTTGCGCAGCTTACGCTCCACCACCTGCAAGTGGATCGTCAGCGAGTTGAGCGGATTGCCCAGCTCATGCGCCACCCCCGCCGCGAGCAACACGATCGAGGCCACCCGCTCGCTCTCGATCCTCTGATCGGTGTCGAGCTTCTCCCGCGTGATGTCGGTCAGCACCACTGCGAAACGCCGCGCCTCGAAGCTCCCAGCTCCGCCCGACCCCGCCGCCGGCTCCGCATCAAAAGGCACCAGATACAGCCGCACCGCCCGCGGCTCCGGATAACTCAGCTCGATCTCCCGCGTGAGGCTCGTCGCCGCATCCAGCGCCGGCGCGAGCAAGGGCCGCAGTCCCGGTGCCAGACGCCACAAGGTTACCCCGCCCGCATCCGCCCCCTTCACTCCCAGCATCCTCCGCGCCGCGCTGTTCGCATAGGCCACCGCGCCATCCGCATCCACCACCAACACCCCCTCCTGCAAAACCTGAAAGACCCGTTCAAACAAACCCCGCTCCCGCCCCAGCCGCTGCGCGAGCGCGACGAGCGTGGCACGATCCAGCGTCTCGAGACGCTCGAGCATGCGCACGACGGAAGAAGTGGATTTTTTCGCGGCCACGTTTACCCGCATCCAGCCGCTCGCCGACCCTCTTGGCAACGTCTAGAGCCCGAAGGCCCGCGATAGCACCCGCATAAACTGGCGGGTCCCCACGTTGCGCAGCGTCTGGTCAAACACCAGAGGCTCCACCATCGGCACGAACTCGCCCGCCGGCCCCGCCGGTGCGCTCAAAAGATTCAGCCGCTCGAGCTGCCGCGCGAGCTCTCCGCTCGCCTCCAGCCGCAGACCCAGATCCAGCGGATAATCCAAAAAACTGCGCCCGGGCAATGTGCGCAGCGAGCCGCCACCGGCCAGCCGCATCAAGGGCGAGTCCAGACTCACCCGCCCCAGCTCGATCTCCCCGTCGCCCCGATGCGTCGCCTCCACCACCAGGCGATCATAGGAGAGATTGGAAAACTGCTTGGTGATCTCGAGCGCCGCGGCCGCCTGCCCGGCCAGCCCGCCGTCCCTCCCTCCCCCGCCCAGCAGCCCGAGCAGCTGTCCCGCGCCCGAGCCGGCCAAACGAGCCAGACGGTTGTCCTCAAAATTCAGCGCGCGGATCACCCCTCGCTCCCCGGAGAGCTTGAGCTCGATCGAGAGCCCCGTCCCCAGCGCGCCCGGCTCCTCCCCTCGCCCGCTCACCCGCGCCGCCAGCGCATACTCGCCCTCCAACTTCGGCGTCTCCCCCGGCTGCAACGCGCGCAGCAGCGGCCCCACCGCCACCCCCCTGCCCTGCACCTCCGCGCCCAGCGCGTACACGCGCTCCTCCGCCAGCCAGCGGAGCGCACCCGATAAATCCACCGCCCCCCCGCTCCCTAGGATCGCGGCCAGTCTCTCCAGCACCGCCGCCTCCGGCGTCAACGCCACCCGCCCCTGCGCCGAGAGCTCCAGGCCCGAACCATGCACGACCCGCTTCAGATCCACGTCCAACACACCCCCCAGCCCCGCCCAGACCGGCCCCTTCGAAACGTCCGCCGACTCCACCCCGCCCCGCGCGGCCGGCGCCGGCGCAGGGGCCGCCGCCAACCCGGCGAAAGCCTGCAAATCGTCCACATACAGCACCTCGCCGGACAGGCGCGCCTCGACCCGCGTCTCCTTCGCGCCAGGACTCACCGTCGCCGCAAGCAGGAGATCCGAGACGCGCCCGCCCCTCGCCTGGGTCACCGTCAACGGCAAACGTGCCGTCACCACACCCGCCGCGTCTCGCTGCAGCTCGGCCTCCAGCGCCACCGCCGGCAGATCGAGCCCGGAAGCACGCAGCCCACTCAGGCGCACCCGCGCACCGAGCCGCGCCGCCTCCGCCAAGGTCCCCTCGAAATCCACCTCCGCCAGACCCGCGCTTAGCCGCGTGCGACCGCGCAGCACCGGCTGATCGGCCAGCTTGGCCGGCAGCGCCTTCAACGCTCCCTGCAGCGCCAGCGCTCCCCCCACGGGTCCCTTCACGCCGAGCCGCAGCGTCAGCAGCTCCTCTCCCGCCACCCGGACCCGCAGGGCGCCGAGCTCGGCCTCCAGGCCCGCCGGGCTCTGCCGCACTCGCAGATCCTCCAGCCGCACTTCATCGAATCGCACCAGCGGCGCCCCCTCCGCCGCATAGGCCACGCCCCGCGCGATCAGGGGATCACCCGAGACCAACACCACCCCGTCCACCTCGGGCCTCACCGTCCACGTACCCGTCACCGGCCCCTCCAGCGTGAGTCCGGGCGCGAAGAGCGCCACCCACTCCGCCGGCACCCCGAGCAACGCCGCCGAGGCCAAGGGCCGGGCCGGATCCCGCGGAGCCAGCGCCCGCGTGGTCAAGTCGACCGAAAAGGGCTGCAGCACCTCGAGACCGGCCACCGGCCCCGCCCCCGCCAGCTTCGCCGACAGCCTCTCCACCCGCACACTCGCCGCGCCGGCCTCGAGCTCGAACCCGCTCCGCAGCTCCACCGGACCCAGCGCGGGCAAGCCCAGCCTCTGCAGCCCATCCGCCGCGAGCCGCAGCTCTCCTCCCAGCCGCACACTCTCCTGCCCGACCAGGACCAGTTCGCCCCCGCCCGCCAGCTCCAGCTCGGGCAAAGGCAGACCAAGCACGAATGGCGACAGATCCTCGTCGCGCACCGCGATTTTCCAGGTGCCCGGCAACTCCTTCGCCCCGGGGGCCCAGCGGGTGTCCAGCTCGACCAAGGGAGCCCCGCCCGCCAACACCCGCAGCGCGTAGGTCTCTCCCTCGCCCTCGCGTGCGATCTCCAGCGTGGCCTTCATCCGCGCCGGCGCCGCCAGCAAAACCGTCTTCGCCAGGACCTCCGCCACGCCCCCCAGCGCCTCCAGACGCCCATCCGCACCCAGACGCGGCGAAAGGGTGAAAGTCGTGGTCACCGTGCCCAGGCCGGCCTCGGCCGCGATCGTGAGGACCAGCTCGCCCGTCCGCCCCGCGCCCACGCCCCCGCCCCGCAGGGAAAAATCCGCCTCCATCGCCCCGGGCCCGCTCACCCGCAGGCGCCCCGCGATATCGACGCCCTCGACCCGCAGCTCCGGCAGCTCGGCCGCTCGCAGCACGCCCTCGAAGG
>JBILUB010000127.1:0-6922 GCA_044371245.1 Opitutaceae bacterium | reverse complement strand
AGAAGGTGTAGGTGAAGCGGTTTTTCCGGAGGGCGGCGCCGGCTTTTTCGCCGAGGCCGTAGTAGTTGGCCCCGCTGGGCGCGGTCTTCATGATGGCGATGACCTCCTGCCCGGGGATGTAGAGGACGCCTTGGCCGGGGGCGTCCTGGTGGATGAGCTGCGAGCCGCGGAAGACCTGGACGTAGAAGGGGGTGAGGCCGACGTGGAGCTGGAGGGTGCCGGTGTCGATGACGAGGAGGCCGGGATTCGGGGTGGAGTGGGAGACGGTGAGGCCGGCGAGGCCGAGGTCGCGGGTGACGACGGCGGTGGAGTTCTCGGTGGCGTAGGTGGCGCCGGGGGCGGGGCGAAAGCGCAGGCGGTAGGCGGTGGGGCCGAGCACCTCGATGTAGAGGGAGTAGGCGGCGTTTTGTCCGAAGAGGAAGGTGAAGCGGCGGCCGGTGGGGTCGGGCGACCAGGAGGCGATGGCGCCGACGGGGGTCCAGCCGGGGTCGTTGGGGGTGAAGCCGTTTACGGGGACGAAGGGAAAGTTGGCGCTCATGCGAAAGGGAGAAGTAAGGCCGCGGGCGGCGGCGTGGTGAAAAACTGGATACGCGGAAAGGAAGGGCGGCACGGGCGGGGCGCCCGGGCCGCGGGCGGAGGAAGTGGGACGGCGGGCGGGCGCCGGCGGGGGGGGGGGGGGGGCGCTGTGGCGCCGCTCACTCGGCGGGCACGACTTTTTGCGCGGGGGGGATGAGCACGCCGGAGGCCTGGCCGAGGAGGATGAAGTCCTTCGACTGGCCGGTGCGGGCGAAGTCGGGGCCGAGTTTCTCGGCGGGGATGGGGCGGGCCTGGGCACGCAGTTCGAGGAGCCAGCTGTAGTCGGCGTCGCCGCTGGCGCCGCGGACGGCGTTTTGGCCGAAGATCGGGATCGGGTAGTAGGCGTCGCCCTTCTTGGTGACGACCGTGCGCAGGTTCATGTCTTTCTTAAAGGCGACGGCGGCGCCGGCGGAGAAGTGACAGCCGGCGCAGCTCTCGGTGGCGAAGATGGTGTTGGGGTCGGCGAGCAGGCCGGGGGGCAGGCGGTCGTCCCAGGCGACGGGGCCGGCGGGCTGGTTACCGTTTTGGAAGAAGGTCTCCATCGTGGTGTTCACGAGGTGGACGGGGACGAGTTTGCCGGGGACTTTGTAGAGGATGCTTTCGGGCGAGGCGGGGATCATGCGCCCGTCGGCCTGGTTGTTCACGCCGTTGGTGAAGGAGGGGAAGGCGGGGTCGGTGGGCCACTGGGTGCCGATGAGCTCGTAGTATTGGAAGACGGAGCCGAGCTGGCGGAGGGCGGTCTGGACCTGGTGGTTTAGGGCGGCGGTGGCCTTGGGCACGGGCAGGACCATGAGGGTCTGGGTGGGATCGGTGGTGAGGGACTCGTCCCAGGAGGTGAAGACGGCCGGGCCGTCGTCCTTGCCGGAGGCGGGGTTGTATTGGGGGACCGGGGCGGCGTTTTTCGCGGGCAGGATGTTGACGGGTTTGGCGGGGTTGTCGGGGTTGAAGAAGTTGGGCCGGAGGGGGCGGCCGTTGTCGCCGAGCTCGAGGTCGTTGGCGGAGGTGTTGTCCACTTGTTCGAAGGTCGCCCAGATCCAGGTGGGCGAGGACTCGGTGCGGGCGGAGATGTGCATGCCGACGAGGCCGAAATCGGCGGTGAAGGGCTCGCCGGTGAGGGGCGTGACGGAGCAGCGGCGGACGAGGAAGCGGGAGCGGTTGTCGTCGGGGCCGAGCTGTTTCCAGGAGAGCTTTATCTCCATGGCGCCGTGTTTGCGGGTGCCCTGGTTGGTGGGAAAGGAGATGCGCTCGCGGGCGCTGTGGGCGACCTGGCCGTCGAGGTTGTAGAGCTGGTTTTCGACGAGGTAGTCGAACTCGGTGCGGTTGAGCGCGACCTGGTAGCGGACCCACTTGCCGTTTTGGTCGACCATGGGGCCGGTGAAGGCCTGGAGACTCTCGTCGAGGAGCGGGTCGCGCACGTAGCCCTTGTCGCCGACGGTGGGGGCGGGCTTGCCGAAGCCGAGGCCGTGCATCCAGAGGGTCTGGGACTGGGCGGCGGCGGAGGAGAGTTGCTCCCAGGTGCCGGCGGGCGCCGCTCCATCGGGGCGAAAAACCTGGCCGACATCGACCCAGTGTTCCCAGACGCGGGGTGCGGTGGTGTCGGCGAGGGTCTTGGTGTTGTCCGGGGCGCCGTCGGGGAGGGCAGGCCAGTTCAGGGCGAGAAAGGCCTGCCAGGAAAAGAGGTCGAACCAGCGCTGCGCGGCA
This sequence comes from Opitutaceae bacterium, assembly GCA_044371245.1. Classification (GTDB taxonomy): domain Bacteria; phylum Verrucomicrobiota; class Verrucomicrobiia; order Opitutales; family Opitutaceae; genus IMCC26134_A. Next base: position 4,645 of record JBILUB010000127.1, on the reverse strand, counting down.
GGCACCTGGTCGTCGAGGATGGTGTAGGGCGGGGTGGACTGGTCGGGCGTGGTGCTGAGGGCGCGGAGCGCGGCGAGGTCGACGTCGTAGGGCAGGGCGGAGCTGAAGGGCAGGGGAAAGGCGGTGGCGGTGGGCCCGGCGGCCTGGCCTCGGGAGGCGGGGGGGTAGCTCTCGGGCGTGGCCGCACAGGCGGACGAGGCGAGGGCGGAGAGGAGCGCGAGGACGCGGGAGGAGCGGATAAGTTTTTGCATGGCGAGGGAAACGGAGACCGGAGAGCCGGTTGCGGCCTCACTTGCATAAGTAAAAACCAGTCAGTGTCTTTCTAATTATTGACTATCTACAGTTTATAACGTCAACTGATTGTAAAATAAAACGGGAATTAGTTGACCAACTAATCCGCGGGAAAGGCGAAAGGATCGTGTGACGCCGACGGCTCTGGCACGGTCGATGCGTACAAGCAATTGTTAAAAAGCGACTTATGGGCAGGGTGGCTGGGGAGGGGCTCTGTGAGTGGGGTGAGAATCCCGGAGCGAGGGGGGGCGGTGCGGAGATGCGTTTTGCGTTTTAGGGGTTTCTGCGTGGCGATGGGGGGCTGGGTCCGGCGGCAGGTGCCGGGCGGAGAAAAGTCGATGACCACCACGATAGAAAATGAGCCGGGAGTGCGGGAGGATGCACAGCTGGTGCAGCGTGGCTGGCTGCGCGTGGGGATCGGTCTGGCGGTGGCGGCGCAGGCGATGATTTTCTCCCTCGCGGTGAACCTGACCCCGGCCGAGGGAGCGGCCTATTGGCTGGTGCATGGGGGGCTGCTGGCGACGGCGCTGGCCACCCTGGTTTTTTTGGGTCGGGACCTGGTGGGCGAGGCTTGGGCGGCGCTGCGCTCCGGCCGTGTCTCGATCGACCTTTTGTTTTTGGTGACGCTGCTCGGGGCTTTGGGCGGGTCGATGGTGAGCACGTTCACGGGTACCGGATCGATCTACTACGAGGTGGTGGCGGTCCTGATCGTGGTGCACACGCTGGGGAAGATGGTGGGTGCGCGCAGTCGGGCGGCGGCGCTGAGGGCGGCGGAGGAGGTGGCGGAGACTTTTGAGTTTTGCACGGTGCTCGGTCGCGACGGGCGGGAAGTGGTCACGCGGGTAGGGGCTTTGCGCGGTGGGGAGCGCGTGGTGGTGGGGCCGGGGGGGGCCATTTGTGTGGATGGAGTGATCCGCGAGGGGTTGTCGTACGTGGAGGAGGCGGCCATGACCGGGGAGTGGCGGCCGGTGGCGCGGGGGCCGGGCGATGCGGTCTGGGCGGGCACGCATGCGGTGGATGGGCGCCTGGTGGTGGAGGCGGCGGCGGGTCCGCGGCGCTTGGACGGGGTCTTGCGGGCGGTGGCCGAGGCCAGGCTGGCGCCCTCGACCTTGCAGGCGCAGGCGGACCGGTTGATGAAGGTGTTTCTGCCGGTGGTGACGGGTGGGAGCGTGGCGACGTTTCTTTTCTGGAGCCTGGGCGGGGCGGGGGGGGCAGCGGGCTTTGTTCAACGCGATGGCCGTGTTGCTGGTGGCCTGCCCGTGCGCGATGGGCCTGGCGACTCCGGTCGCGGTCTGGGGGGGGCTGGCGCGGCTGGCGCGACTGGGGATCGTGGCGCGGAGCGGGGATTTTTTGGCGGTGTTGGCGCGGGTGGATACGGTGTGCTTCGACAAGACGGGCACGCTTTCGGAGGAGAGCTTGGCGGTGGTGGGCTGGGAAACCGCTCCGGGGTGGCGATCAAGGGAGGCGGAGCTGCGGGCGATGGTCGCGGCGGTCGAGCGCGGGGTGGCGCATCCGGTGGCCCGGGCGCTCGGGGCGGCCCTGGCCCCCGCGGCGGGGGCCGGAGGCTCCGGCCCGGTGGGGGAGCGTGGCGGCGATTTTGCGATCTCGGGTCTGCGGGTGGTGGCGGGCGAGGGGGTGGAGGCGGAGGTGGCGGGCTTCGGCCGGGTGCGGGTGGGCGAGGCGCTTTTCGCCGGGGCGGACGCGGCGGAGGCGGGTCGCCCGGCGGGGGGCAAGGAGCTGTGGATCGGGATCGAGGGCGAGGTGGCCGCACGGGTGCTGCTGGCCGAGGCCTGGCGTAATGGGATAACTGATACGTGTGAGGCGCTGCGCGGGATCGGTCTGCGGATGGAGGTCCTGACGGGGGATCGCGGCGCGCCCGGCCGGATCGGGAGCGTGCCGGTGCGGGCCGGGCTGAGCCCGGCGGAGAAGGCCGAGCGGGTGCGGGCGCTGGTCGGGGAGGGACGCGTGGTGCTTTTCGCCGGCGACGGGGTGAATGACGCGGCGGCGATGGGCGCGGCGTCGGCCTCGCTGGCCCTGCGCGGGGGGAGCGGGCTGGCGCGGGCGGCGGCCATGGCGGTGTGCGCGGGCGAGGATCTGGCGAAGTTGCCGACGGCGGTGGAGGTGGCGCGTCGGGTGGTGGCGGGGGTGAGGGGAAATCTGCGTTTCGCGGCGACCTACAATCTCGCCGGGATGGGGCTGGCCGCCGGGGGTTGGCTGCATCCGGTGGCGGCGGCGTTGTTGATGGTGGTGTCGAGCGTGTGGGTGGGGGTGCGGGCGATGCGGAGCGCGGCGCTGTAGGGTCGGAATCGGCGTGGTGAGGCCGGACCGCTTCGACGCGGAGGGCGCGCGTGGCGGGGCTCAGGCGCTGATGTTTTCGAGGGAGCAGCCGTCGGCGTCGGGCGTTTCGCAGTTGGGTCGGGCGACGACGCCGGGGTAGGGTTCGGTGGCGAAGGGCTCGTCGGCGCGGGCGAGAAGGTGGCGTTCGCAGACGGAGAAGAGCTCGGTCTCGGTCATGGCGCGCCGCATGTCGTGGAGGAAGGCGCCGGCGGGGTCGACGGATTGGCCGACGAAGTTGAGGAATTTTTTCATGCGCGCGACGTGGGCGCGCTCGACCGCGGGCGCGTCGCCGAGGGGTTTTTGCAGGAAGGCGGGGGCGGTGGCGCGGTAGAGCGCATGCACGTAGCCGTGGACGTCTCGGAGTGTCGGGGCGAAGACGGGGCGGCCGGCGAGGTGTTCGCGGATCTGGCGAAAGAGCCAGGGATTACGGATGGCGTGGCGGCCGCACATGAGGCCGGCGGCGCCGGTCTCGGCGAGGATGCGCGCGGCGGCGGCGGCGCTGGTGACGTTGCCGTTGGCGATCACGGGGCAGGGGACGGCGCCCACGGCGTGCGCGATCTCGTCGTAGTGGACGGCGGAGCGGTACATCTCGCGCACGGTGCGTCCGTGGACGACGAGGAGGTCGACGCGGTGGCGGGCGACGGAGTCGAGGATCTCGCGGTAGTGCCGCGTATCCTCGAAGCCGATACGCATCTTGACCGTGAAGAGGCCGGGCACGCGGGCGCGCAGGGCGGCGAGGATGGAGTCTACGCGGGCGGGATCGCGGAGCAGTCCGCCGCCGACGTTTTTCTTGTAAACCTTTGGCGCGGGGCATCCGAGGTTCAGGTCGATGCCGGCGACGGGGTGGCGAAGGAGGAGGTCGACGGTGCGTTCGAGGTGGGGGATGTCTTCGCCGATGAGCTGGGCGAAGACGGGCCGTCCGCTGCGATTCTCGTCGATGGAGCGGAGGATGTGGGCCTCGGGACGGGACTGGGAGTGGACGCGAAAAAACTCGGTCACGTAGTAGTCGGGCGGGCCGTGAAGGGCGATGAGGCCCATGAAGGCGAGGTCGGTGACGTCCTGCATGGGGGCGAGCGCGGTGAGCGGCTGGCCGGGGACCTGGGGTGCGGGGAGCAGGGCGGACATGGGGCGATCAGAGCGGGAGGCGGACGGGGGTCGCAATGGCCAATGCGGCGGTGGGCGAGGGGGTCTTGGAGGGCCGAGGCGCGAGGCGAGGCCCGGGTGGAAGCGGCGCATTATAATCCGCTCGGGCGAAGCGGTTTTTGCAGGAATCGTAAATCCGTGGCGTCAGTCGGGGGCGAGCTTGCGAGCTTGGTGAAGCGGGATTTGGGAAGAGGCATGTCATTCGAACTGAAGCGCTCGGCGGGCAAGTTTGTCTTCAATCTGAAGGGCGAGGCGCAGGAGACTTTGCTGACGAGTCAGCCGTTTCCGAAAAAGACGGATGCGCTGGCGGCGATCGAGGCGGCGAAGAAGCGCGGTTGCGATCAGCGGGCCTTCGAGTTGCGACGTTCGGTCACGGGTAATCCGTTTTTCGTGTTGAAGTCGGAGCGCGACGAGGAGTTGGGCCGCAGCGGACTGTTTGGTTCCGAGGGTGCGGCGTGGCGCGCGATGGAGGCGGCGCGGAAGGCGACGCCGAAGGCTGAGGTGCGGGACTGGTGTTGAGCCGGGGTTGGGGGGGGCCGCGGGCTAGGACTGAGCGCGGGAGCGTTGGCGCCAGGCGAGCCAGACGACGGCGGCGGCGACAAGATCGGTGCCGGCCACGGCGAGCCGCACAGGGAGCGGCAGGGGCACGGGGAGCACGAGGACAAGCACGGCCGCTCCGAGGAAGAACCAGAGGGCGACGCGCAGGAGGCGGAGGTTTTGCGGAGTCGGATTCATCGGTGGCGGGGACGGTGGGTTGCTCAGGGTGCGAGGGGGAGGCGGAGGCGCATGGTGGTGCCGCCGGGGCCGGTGGCCTGGAGGGAGATGTCGCCGTGATGGGAGAGGAGGATGCGTTTGGCGATGGCGAGTCCGAGGC
>JBILUB010000126.1:0-6985 GCA_044371245.1 Opitutaceae bacterium | reverse complement strand
GGAGGGCAAAAGGCCTAAAAGCATGCCGTTCGCCCTCACCGACCACCTTTTCGGAAACGATGGCAAAGCAACCGGCGTAGACCCGGCCGCCGAGGCCGAGCTCTTTCAAGTGCGCCAGACCCACGAGGCCGAAAGTACAGGTCCAGCCGTGCTTGATGTCACCCGCGGTCGCGGCGTGGCCTTCCTGCCAGCCGGTGGTCGGAGGACCGGCGAGCGCGGCGGGCTGGCGCTCCAGGTCGATGCCGGCGAGCGCCGCGATCGTGGCGGCGTGGCGCTTGGCCGTGTAGAAATCCGCGGCGTCGCGGCCACGCCAGGAGCGCTCCCCCGTCTCTTCCGCCAGCACAAAGGCGACGGCCACGCATTCGGAAAGCTGACCGTTCCGCTCCAGAAACACCCGGCCGGTTTCAAAGAGGCGGGAGGCGGCGACGCCCCGGGTCTGGTTTAGGCGCAGGGACTCAAGAAGCCCCCCCACCAGGGTGCTGCGGAGGTGGGACTGGTCCTCGACGAAGGGATTGGCGAGAGCGAGGGTGTCGACGTGCGCCGGGCCGCTCCAGGCGGCGAGCTCACGCGCGGAACGCAGGGTGTAGTTGACACACTCATGGAAGCCCGCGCCCACCAGCGCGTCGGTCACGCGGCGATTGAAGCGCACGATCGGGTCGTCGTCGCCGACGAGGCCGGGGGCTTGGACCACGCTGCCGGGGATCTTGTCGCTGCCGTGCAGTCGCACCACTTCCTCCACCAGGTCGATGGGGCGCTCGAGATCATCGCGCCAGCTCGGGATGGAAAATGTCCAGGCGGGGCCGCGAGTCTCGGTGGGCTCCTCGTGGCTGACCACCAGCTCGAGGCGCTCGAGGGCGGCGCGCATCTCCTCGGCCGGGATCTCGAACCCGAGTTTTTCGGTGATATACGCCGGAGTGATGGTGATCTCGCGCTCCCACGGCAGGTCGGACCCCACCCGGAAGATCGGGCCGGCGACCGCGCCGCCCGCATGGGCGAGCACCAGGTCGATAAAGCGATGCGCGGCCTCCTCGAGACTGTGGACATCGACCCCGCGCTCATAGCGGTAGGAGGAGTCGGAGGATACGCCCACTCGCTTGGAGCCGGCGCGCACGGTCTGACGTTTGAAATAGGCGACCTCGAGCACGATGTCGGTGCTGCTCTCGGACACGCCGGAGCCCTGACCACCGAGGATGCCGGCCACGACGAGGGGGGACTGCGCGTCGGCGATAACGAGGATCTGCGGGTCGAGCTCGCGCTCCTTTCCGTCGAGCGTGACCAGTTTTTCGCCGGCGGCGGCGCGCCGCACGACGAGTTCCGCGCCCGCCAGGCGCGAAGCGTCAAACGCGTGCACCGGCTGGCCGTACTCGAGCATGACGTAATTGCCGATATCCACGATGTTGTTGATCGGTCGCAGGCCCACGGCCGACAGGCGCTGGCGCAGCCACTCGGGGGAAGGTCCGACCTGGATGCCGCTGACGATCGTGGCGGTGTAGAGAGGGCAGTCGACCGGCGCATCCACCCGCACGCCACGGAGCAGATCGGGCCGCGGCTGGGCGGCGATTTTGGCCGGGGTGAAGGATACCTCCGGGTAGCGGAGCTCACGGCGAAACCAGGCGGCAAGCTCGCGGGCGATGCCGAGGTGGCTGAGCGCGTCGGGCCGGTTCGGCGTGATCTCGATGTCGAATACCGTGTCCCCGGCCGGCAGCACCTCGTTGATCGGGGCGCCGAGGACAGGATCGCCGGGCAGGATCAGCAGGCCCTGCGCATCCTCGGCGATGGTGAGTTCCTTGGCCGAGCACATCATGCCGGCGGAGACCTGCCCGCGCACCTTCGACTCCTTGATCACGAAGTCGCCGGGCAGCACCGCGCCGGGCAGCGCCACGGGCACGAGCCGCCCGGCGTCGCAGTTGGGCGCGCCGCAGACGATCGTGCGCACTCCGCCGTGGGCGGGGCCGACGTCGACCGTGCAGATCGAGAGTTTGTCGGCATTTGGGTGCTTGTCCCGGGTAAGGATCCGGCCAACGACGACGTGATCGAGACGGGGGGCGCCGGTGCGCACCACGGCCTCCACCTCGAACCCGAGGAAGGTGATCGCGCGGGAGATCTCGTCGTCGGAGATGCCGGCGAGGTCGACGTAGTCTTGGAGCCAGGAGCGGGAGAGTTTCACGGGGGTGAGGGAAGAAGGGTTAAACCACGGAGGACACGGAGAGGAGAAAGGCAGAGAGACTGGATTTCGTTTTCTCTCCGTGGCCCTCGGTGATCTCCGGGGTTGATCAGTATCGGATCAGGCGAACTGTTTCAGGAAGCGGAGGTCGTTTTGGTAGAAATAGCGGATGTCATCGATGCCGTAGAGGAGCATGGCGAGACGCTCCAGGCCCATGCCAAAGGCGTAGCCGCTCCAGACCTCGGGATCGTAGCCGACATCCTTGAAGACGACGGGGTCGACCATGCCGCAGCCGCCGATCTCGATCCAGGGCTTGTTGACCTTGGGCAGGTGCGAGGCGGACAGATCGACCTCGAAGCTCGGCTCGGTGTACCCGAAGTAGTGGGGGCGGAAACGGGTCTTGGTGTCCTTGCCGAGCAACGATGCGAAGATGTAGTCGAGCAGTGCCTTCAGGTCGCGCACGGTGACGTTCTTGTCGACGTAGAGGCACTCGAGCTGGTGAAAGTTGGCCGAGTGGGTCGCGTCGGTCGTGTCGCGGCGGTAGACCCGCCCGGGGGATACGATGCGGATCGGCGGACGGCCCTTCAGCATGGTGCGGATCTGCACGGAGCTGGTGTGGGTGCGAAGAAGGTAACGCTCTTGTGTTGATTTTTTGGATACGTTGCCGAACCGGGCGGCCTCGGGCAGGTAAAAGGTGTCCTGCGCGTCGCGCGCGGGGTGGTCCGACGGGGTGTTCAGGGCGTCGAAGCAGTAGTACTCGGTCTCGACCTCGGGCCCCTCGACGACGGTGAAGCCGACCTTGCGCAGGATCCGGGTCATCTCCTCGCGCACCAGGGTCAGCGGGTGGCGGGTGCCGGGGCCGCGATCGGGCGAGGGCAGCGTCGGGTCCACCGGGGGTCCGAGCCGCGCGGAGAGTTCGTTCGCCTCGATGCGCGAGAGCGCGGTCTCGAGCTGGATTTGAAGCGCGGCCTTGGCCTCGTTGACCAGTTTGCCCACGACGGGCTTCTGCTCCTTGGGCACGGAGCCCATTTGCTTCATCAGGGCGGTGAGCTCGCCGTTCGGTCCGACGTAGCGGGCCTTGGCGGCCTCGAAGGAGGGTCGGTCGGAGAGCGTCGGAAATTCGACGGCGGCTTTGGCGAGCAGGGCGGCGAGTTGGTCTTGCATGAAGAGATCTGAAGCGGGGTACGGGAACCGGGGAGGGGGCCGGAGAGTCCGGGCAAAAAAAGAGGACGGCGCCTCGTGAAGCGAGGCCCGTCCTCCGGGACTAAGTGGGAGGCGAGCCTTCCAGGGCTCGCGTTTGATGGGGGCTCGATCAGGCGGCCCGGGCGGCGGCCTTGGCCTTCAACGCGTCCTTGGCTTTGGAAACCAGGGCGGTAAAGGCGACCTCATCACGGATCGCGATATCGGAAAGGACCTTGCGATCGAGGCCGATGTTGGCGGCCTTCAGGCCCTCGACGAGGCGGCTGTAGCTGATCCCGTTGGCCCGGGCGGCGGCGCTTAGACGCACGATCCAGAGCGAACGGAAGTCACCCTTCTTTTTCCGACGATGGCGGAAGGCGTAGAGCCAGGCATGATGCACGGCTTCCTTCGCGTAGCGGAAGAGCTTGGACTTGTTGCCAAAGTAACCCTTGGCGTAGTTGAGAACCTTCTTCCGGCGACGGCGGGAAGCGGCGGCATTTGTGGCACGAGGCATGTTGGATTTTCCTTGTTGGGTTAGAGCCGGCGGGTCGTCTCGTTAGGATTCACCCGGCCTGGCGGTTTTGGTTGATCGCTGGTCTGGACGCGGACTTACAGACCGAACGGGAGGCAGCGCTTGAGCGGTGCGGCATGGCCTTCAGCCACGAGCTTATCTTTGGAGGCACGGCGCTTGGCCTTGGTGCTCTTGGAGGCAAGCAGGTGACGGAAGCCGGGCGTGCGACGCTTGAGCTTACCAGTGGCGGTGAGCTTGAAGCGCTTGGCGACGGACTTCTTGGTCTTTTGCATGGTGGGAAGGTGAGAACGCAGAGAGCACCGAGGCCCTTGGCAAGGGAAAACACCAGTCCATCCAGACTGCCAGGCCTCCCGCCCACCTACATCCGGGAGGCGGCCGGCAAGCCGTAGTACTCCACCACCCGGCGCGTCGCCTCGTCGAGCCCGCCCGCATCCAGCACCAGACGCCTGAGATTTCGCCCCGGCATAAACTCAAACCGGTGCACGCTCCCGTCCGCGGGCCGGGCCAGAGCGACGGCCAGGTCGGCCAGCGTCGCGATCGGGTGACCGTTTACCCGGTCGAGCACGATCATCCCCGCGTCTTGATAACCTAGGTTGATCGGGTCGGGCAGCACCCCGGTCAGCACCACGAGCGCCTTACGCCCGTCCGGCGGGGGCGCGAACTGGGCATACTGCAGCCGGAACGGGGCAAACTTTCGCCATTCCTCACCCCAGCCGCGCAAAAAGGCCTGCGACAAAGGCTGAAAGACCAGGCCGCCCGAAACCAAGTAGGCCGGAGGCCCGAAGAAAACCTCCCGCGGCACCACTTCGTCCGCGAAATCCGCCTTGGGGATGACGTACTCCAGCACCAGCTCACGGTCCCCGCGCCAGACCTTTATCTGCACCGCGTCCCCGGCAAAACGCCCGCGATTCGCGAGGTTCTCCAGCATCAGATGACCGTACTCCGGGTCCAGGTAATCGCCTTCGACGTCCACCGACAGGCCGTCGATCTCGAGGATAATGTCGCCGGGGAGCGGAGCACGCGCGCCATCGCGCTCCCGACCCGGCGCGTGCACGACCGCACCACGGGGTTCGCCGGTCAAACCGAGCTTCGTGAGCAGATCCGGGTTGGAGCCCGGCTGCCAGGTGAAGTCGAAGTAGCCCAGTCCCGAAAAACGTCCCTCCTTTCGCGCCGCCAAAATCGGCCGGATGAAGCCCGCGGGCAAGGCCCCGCACACCCGGCCGTTGGAGTAAGTCGTCAAACCCGCCACCGCCCCGTCGTTCACGATCAACTCCGTCCAGCCCAGGCCACCCAGATCCGTCGCGACCTCCAACTGAACATGCGGCGCGAACCCCAGCGCGCCCTCCCCCACTGTAAACTTACCAAACTCCACCCGCCGTCTCTCCAAGTTGCCATCCCGCCAGCGCACCAGCTCGAGATCCGGCCCGCGCGACACTCCGGCGGCCAGCGGCGCCACCGCCAGGCCCTGCCAAAAGGCCTCCGCGTCCGACTCCAGCAAGGCGAGGTTGGCCTGCGCGTCCCACCACTTCACCCGGGCATCATACCAGCGACCCCGCCCCCCCTTCTGCACCCGCACCAAAGTGTGCGTGGGCAGATACTGCGCGGTGGTCAGGATCTCCCGCGGCGCGACCACGACCCCATGCTTGCGGATCGCCTGCGTCGGCTCGTTCCACGGCTGGAAGGCATCGTGCACCTTGAACGTCACCTCCACGCTCACCAGCGACCGCTCCCAACCCGGCGCCGCCAGCAATTGCGCCCGGACCGACCCGGCTCCGGACCACAGCGCCAACATCAGGAACGCGGCGCACCACAGCGGGCGCACCCGACCAAAACTCGAAAACACAAATAGAAAACGGCTCATGATAAAGACGACCCCGCGGTGTTTAAAGACGTTGATCCGAGACGATCCCGTACGTGCGCAGGATCTCCGCATGGGCGGCGGCGGCCCTCGCCCGATCGATCGCCTCCAAGGGCCCGTTCTCCGGCCCGTCAAACGCGATCAGATGCTGCGGGCCCTCGTGCTCGGCGAACGCTCGCTTCACATCCTCCAGTCGCTCGATTCGGATCCCGTTGATCCGATCGACCAAAACGCCCCCGCGGATACCCAAATCCGCATTCACCGCGTGGGGCAGCACCCCCGCCAGCACCACCGGCTCCGCCCGCGCCGCTCCCGGATCCTCCTCCGGCAAATGATGCAGCGTGTGGATCAGCCGCGCCCAGCCCTCCCAGATCGGGTCCCGACCCAAGCGACCCACCGTATCGAGATAATTCGCGCTCAAGGGGGTGAACACCAGCCCCGCATGGATCAGATAGCGGGGCGCCTCGTCATACTGCCGCCCCGCCAGGCGATCCCCATCGTAGGCCTCCGTCTCCACCTCCACCACCTCTTCGCGCCCCTCGCGCCATAAAGTCAGGCCCAGCCGCTCGCCCACCTGCGGCCGCTGGAAGGCCACCGACACCGCCACCCGATTCCCCCGGTATGGGATCATGCCATCGCTCCCCACCGGAAACTCTCCCGCCGCGAGCAACACATCATCGGGACGCAGCACCCGCGCCGCCGGCCCGCCCGCCCGCAGCGCATCCACCCGCGCTCCCCTCCCATCGTCAGCCAGACCCAGCACGCGCCGGTAGGCCGGATTCTGCAACTCCTCGAAAACCACCCCGGCAAGCGGGAAGCCATCGTACTTCCCGTCCGCCACATCGACCAAGAAATGATTGATCACCTCGGGCGGGATGAAGAACCCCGCGTTCTGCAAACCCGGGATCCCCTGAAAGGCCACGCCCACCACCTTGTCCCCCTGAAACACCGGTCCGCCACTGTTGCCCGGATTGATCGCGGCATCCGTCTGCACCGCCAGCAAGGCCCGGTTCCCCGGGTGCGCGTACGGCTGCACCTCGATCCGCGACACCACCCCGCGCGTGAACGAGATCTGATCTCCCCCGGCCGGATAGCCACACGTCACCACCGACGACTGCACCGCCGGCAAATCGCCAAACTCCAGTGCCCTCACCCCCTCCAAATCCCGAGGATCCAGCGGCTCCAACACCGCCAGATCACAATCGTGCCCGGCATAGACCACCCGCGCCGGCAGCAGGCGAGGATCCTGATA
>JBILUB010000125.1:0-6992 GCA_044371245.1 Opitutaceae bacterium | reverse complement strand
TGCCAGAGGAGATCGCGGGCGATGGGGTCCACGCCGGAGGTCGGCTCGTCGAGGATCAACAACTCCGGACGATGGACGAGCGCAACCGCGAGCGAAAGCCGCTGGCGGAGGCCGAGGGGGAGCGTGTCGGGCATCGAGTCCGCGACGTCGTCGAGTTGGAAGCGGCGGAGCATCTTGTCCACACGCGCCTCGAGCTCGGCGGCGGGCACCTGGAAGAGATGCGCGTGCAACACGAGGTTTTGGCGGACCGAAAGCTCCGAATAGAGCGAGAAGCCCTGCGACATGTAGCCCACCCGACGTCGGATCGCCATGTCCTCCGCGTCCACCACATGACCCAACAGGGTGGCGTGGCCCTCGGTGGCCGGCAGCAGACCGGTCAGCATCTTCATCGTGGTGGATTTTCCGCAGCCGTTGGAGCCGAGGAACCCGAAGATCTCGCCGCGCCGGATGCGCAGGCTCACCCGATCGACGGCGACGAAATCGCCAAAACGCATGGTGAGTCCCGTCGCTTCGATGGCCGGCGGCGCACCGTCGTCGACGGCGAGGGGCGGGATCTGGATCGCGCGGTGGGCGCGTCGTTTCGGCTCCGGGAGCAGGGCGATGAAGGCCGCGTCCATCGACTCGGTGGCGGTGCGTTGCAGGAGTTCTGCGGGCGTGCCGGTGGCGAGGACCCGCCCGGCATCCATCGCGACCAGCCAATCAAAGCGCTGCGCCTCGTCCATGTAGGCGGTCGCGACGACCACACTCATGCCCGGGCGCCGGGCCCGGATGCGCTGGATGAGCGCCCAGAACTGGGCGCGGGCGAGCGGATCGACCCCGGTCGTCGGCTCGTCGAGGATCAGCAGATCCGGGTCGTGGATCAGCGCGCAGCACAGGCCGAGCTTCTGCTTCATGCCGCCCGACAGCTTGCCCGCCGGGCGCGCCAGGAACGGCGTCAGACCGGTGCTGCCGGTCAGCGAGTCGATCCGGCGGCGGCGCTCCGCCGCCGAGTGACCAAACAAGCGGCCGAAGAACTGCAGGTTCTCCTCGGCGGACAAGGTCGGGTAGAGATTTTTTCCCAGCCCCTGCGGCATGTAGGCGATATGCGGGCAGGCTCGCCGCCGATGCGCGGCGTCGGCCATGTCACCGCCGAGCGAATACACCCGCCCCCGCTGCACGGCGCGCGCGCCGGCGAGCAACGAGAGCAGGCTCGATTTGCCCACGCCGTCCGGTCCGAGCAGGCCGACCATCCGGGCGGCGGGGAGCGCGAGCGTGACGCCATCGAGCGCGAGCACCTTGCCGTAGCTCAGACTGACGCCCTGAAGCGTCGCGACCGGCGCGGGGGTGGCCGGCCCGGGCGGCGGACCGGCGGCGGACGCGCTCACTCCGGCACCCTGAGCTGGAGATTTTCAGGCCAGGCGACGGTGGCATCGATCCGCAGCCAGGCGACGCCGGGCAGGCCGGTTTTCACCAACTTCGCATGTTTCTCGAGCAGGGCGCGGTCGAGCTGGGCCTTGACCCGAAACATGAGCTTCTGGCGCTCGCTGGCGGTCTCGACGGTCTTCGGAGTGAACTGCGCGGAGCTGGAAACGTAGGAGACGCGGGCCGGGATCACGTATTGCGGGGCGGCGTCGAGCACGAGGCGCACCTCGCCGCCAAGGGCGATTTTACCGACGGCGGTCTCGGGCAGGAAAAACGTGAGGTAGACGTCGGTGAGATCGACAAGGTTGAGGACCTTGCCGCCGGCGGCGAGGACCTCGCCGGGCTGGGCGATACGGTATTGCACGCGCCCGGCGCGAGGCGCCGTGAGCCGGCTGTCGCGCAGGTCGGCCTCGATGCGTGCGATGGTCGCCTCCGAGGCGGCCACACCGGACTCCGCTCCAACGACCTCGGCCTCGGCGGCGGTGATGGCGGCGGTGGCCGCGGCGACCTGCGCCTCCGCCCCGGCCTGGGCGGCCTCGGCTCCGTGCACCTGGGCGCGCTCGTCGTCCAGTTGCTGGAGGGGGGCGGAGCCTTGGCGGGTGAGCGTCTCGGTCCGCGTGAGGCGGCGCCGCGCGGCGTCGAGCTCGCTGGCACGCAGTCCCACCATCGCCTCGGCGGCGCGGTGATCGCTGCGGCGTGCGGCGACTTGGGCGCGGCCGCTGGCAACGGCGTTGACCGCCTGGCGGGATTGCGCCCGGGCCTCGTCGCGCTGCGCGTCGAGCACGTCCACCTGCATCTGGGCCAAGGGCTGTCCCGCGGTGACGAAGTCGCCCTCGTTGACCACTATGTCCTGCACGCGGCCGGCGAGCTTGGTCGCGACGTCGATCTCGGTCGCCTCGATCCGACCGTTTCCGCTGACGAAGGCGGGGCCGAGACCGGAAGGTTTTAGCGAGAGCCAGATGCCGCAACCGAGCACGGCGACGAGCGCGGCGATGCCCGCGCCGAAGAGCACGCGCCGCTTGCGAGGAGGCGCGGTGGACACGGCGGCCGGTGCCGGCGCGGGGGCCGGAGGCATGGTTGCCGGCGCGGGTGCAGGAGGTGTTTCGCTGGGGTTCATGGAAGCGGGGAAGCGGACGATGCGCCGTCGAGCCGAAGCAGGCGGGCGACCAAGCGGGCAATGACGAGTTCCTCGTCGGTGCGGATGACGCGCACCGTTACACGGGCGGAATCGGTGGAGATGCGAGCCGCGTTCCGCGTGTTGCGGCCGCGGTGCAGTTTGAGACCGAGGAAATCGAGGCCGGCGCAGATGCGCTCGCGGATGAGCGGGGCGTTTTCCCCGATGCCGCCGGCGAAAACCAGGGTGTCCAACCCGCCCAGGGCGGCGGCGTAGGCGCCGATCCATTTTTTCGTCTGGTAACAAAACAAGGCCAAGGCCTCGGCGGCGCGTACATCACTGCCCTCGCGTCGGAGCAAATCGCGGATGTCGGCGCTGGTCTCGGAGACGCCGAGCAAACCGGATTCGTGGTTCACCATGCGTCCGAACGCGGCCGGGGTCATCCGGTCGTTGCGGGCGAGAAACGAGAACAAACCCGGATCGAGGTCACCGGCGCGCGTGCTCATCACCAAGCCCGCCGCCGGGGTGAAGCCCATGCTGGTGTCGATGCCGCGACCGTCGCGCACGGCGGCGAGACTGGCTCCATTGCCCAAGTGGGCGAGAATCACCCGGCCCTTGACGGCGGCGGGATCACCGCGGCGCGAAAGCTCCTCCAACAAAAAGTTGTAGGAGAGGCCGTGAAATCCGTAGCGCTCGACGCCTCTTTTCCCGTAACGCCGCGGGATGGGCAGGAGCTTCGCGACGCGCGGCATCGCGCGGTGAAACGCGGTGTCGAAACACGCGACCTGCGGCAGGCGCGGATACCGTGCGCGAATCGCCTCGATCAACGCGATCTCACCCGGGAGGTGGCCGGGGTCGAAGGGCGTGAGGCGGCGCAACTCGGCGAGAAGCTTCGCGGTGATTCGTTCGGGCTCCGTATGGTGCATTCCGTGCACCACGCGATGGCCTACGGCCCGGAGGTCTCTCATTCGCGGCTCGGCCGCCAGCCACTCGAGCAACCGCGCCACGGCGGTCCGGTGGTCGGCGGCGACGAGTTTGCGCGGTTTCCCGGGGGACCCGCCCACGCGGGTGATCGCGAGCGTGGTCGGCCCGGGACCGATGCGATCGATCTTGCCCGAAAACACGACGCGGAGCGACGCGACGACGCCGACCTCGGCGTCCACTTCGAAGAGGGCAAAACGAATGCTGGAAGACCCACCATTGATCACCAGCACGCAGGGGCTGCCCGGCGACGTGGTCGGGGGCTTCATCGGGCGCACCCTTTGCCGCCCAGCGCTTCGAAGCCGGCGATAACGTCGAAGAGCTCCTCGTCGATGCCGCTCTGGCGCAGACGGTGGATGCGGCCGTGCATCTCCTCCAGCAGGTCGTCGATGTTGCGGTCGGCGCGTTCCATGGCCGCGAGACGGCTGGCGTTTTCGCTCGCGAGCGATTCGGCGCAGGCACGAAAGAGCGAAACAAAGAGGTATTCGCGAATGTGCGCGCGCAGGGTCGAGGCACCCGCGCGGGCCGCGCCTCCGCCCACGATCTCGGGCAGCGCTTTCGTCGGCCACGCTCGGGCGGCCAGGGCATCGCGCCATCCGGCATCAAGGGGGAGGAGCCGTTGAGCGACCGGGGCATACGCCGCGCCCGTGTCGGCAGTCGGTCGATTGTGGAAAAGATACAGCTCGGGCGGGGATGGTGTTTCGCGTGTGGAGAGGCTCTCGTGATCCACCAGGATACGACCAATGAGCGGAGTGATCGCCGCGAGGGTCTCCGGCACGGCGAAAAGTCCGTGCACCCTCAGGCCGGCATCCACCAGCCGCGCCCGCACCCGCTCGCCAACGGCCCAGAGGTGGGGCCGGCCGGGCAGCGCGGCGAGGGCCGCGACCGCGTGGTCAGCGACCACGTCGTTGAACTGCCCGACCAGGCCCTGGTCGGAACCGAACACAACCGCGCCGATTTCGCCGGCATCGGAGCGGAGGTCGAAGAACTGGCGCGCCTCGTTCTCGCGCAGGCAGGCGCTCAGCCCGAGCTCGACGGTGCGGTGGTAATCGCCCAGCGCGCGCGCCGATCGTTCGTATTGGCCGATGCTGGACGCGGCCAGGGCCTTCATGGTGCGCACGACGGATTGTAGATCGCCCGCACTGTGGATTCGCCGACCGAGACTGGCGCCGGTGTCGCTCATGACAGCTCGACGCTCGCGGCTCCGGGCAGTTCTGGATCGGTGCGATTCCTGCGTTCCGTCTGCAGCCGGCCAAGGGTGCGCTCGATCAGGTGCGCTAGTTTTTCGGCCGCTCCGTTGACGGCGTCATGCACTGTCGCGGCCTGATGGGTGACTGCGGCGGGCGGGCGGCCCTCAAGGCGGGCTTCCATCACACAACGCTTGTCGTCGCCTATGGTTTTGGCCGCGTTCTCATCTGTGAGGTGAACTTCCACGCGGGTGACGTGTGAGGCGAGGTGCTTCAGGGCGTTTTCCACCACGCCGCGGATGTGGGCGCCAAGAGCCTCGCGGCCCTCGATGGTGTGGTCAGTGTTTACTTGGATCTGCATGGGGAAATCAGGACGAGGGGTTTGGTTGGGATACAAAATCGGCTTTGGTCGCCGGCCTCGGTTGAAAGGAGGCGAGCGCGGCGCGGGCCTGCTCGGTGATGGTTTCACGATCTTCGTCGCTGAGTTTGTCCGCCGTATCCAACCGGTCCCGCAGCTCGGCCGGGAGCCCCGCCGCCGCTTCGCTCACCGCCCGCTCTGCCTCCGCCATTTGATCGAGCGGGATGCCGTCGAATTGATCCGCCGACAAAGCGAGCAAGGTCGCGATCTGCGCCGGCATGGAAACCGGGGAAAACTCCGCCTGCTTGAGGCATGCTCGGATGCGCCGGCCGTGCTCGATGACCCTGCGGGAGTCTTCGTCGAGCCGGGCGCCGAAGCGGGCGAAGGTCTCGAGTTCCTCAAACTGCGCGTAGGCGAGTTTGAGGTCGCCCGCGACCGCGCGGTAGGCGGCGCTTTGGGCCTTGCCGCCGACACGCGACACCGATTGGCCCACGTCGACCGCCGGCAGCACGCCAAGCGCAAACAGCGCGGGCGAGAGGTAGATTTGTCCGTCCGTGATGGAGATCAGATTGGTCGGGATGTAGGCGGCGATGTTCTGGCCCTCGGGCTGCTGGGCGAGCGCGGTGAGCGCGGTGGCGACCGCTCGGCCTTCTCCCAGCGCGGGCGCGATGCAGCCGATGCTGGTGGCGAAGCCGGCGGTGGCGATGGAGGCCACGGCGATAAGTGAGCTGTTATCCATGATGTTTCCCTTGTTTTGTGCGGTGTCGTTTCAGAGGGCGGGCACCGGCTCGGGCTTCGGCTCGCGCGTGCGGACGGCGGCCGCGATGTAGACCGTGGCCAGGATGAAAAAGATGTAGGCCTGAACCATACCGGTGAGCAGACCGAGGGCGGTCATGATGACCGGAAAAAAGAAGGGAGTGATCGTGAGAAGAATGGCGATGATCATCCCCCCGCTCATCATGTTGCCGAAAAGACGCACCGCCAGGGCGAGGGTGCGCGACACCTCGCTGACGAGATTGAACGGCAGCATGATGGGCGTCGGCTGAACGTAGGATTTCAGGTAGTTGCCCAAGCCCCGCTCGGAGACGCCGAAGAGCGGCACCGCCACCAGCACGCACAAAGCGAGCGCCGCCGTGGTGGAGAGCGAGGCGGTCGGCGGCTCATAGCACAGAATCCCGGGCGTGAGCGCGGCCACACAATCGAGCCGGCGCGGCAGGAGATTTGAAGCCGGATGGATGGGCATGAAAACGGGCGGCGGTCACATGTGACCGGCCGCCCGTGGTTGGCTGCGCGAGGTGGCGGCGGTGCTTACGAGGCGGTGACTTTGCGGGCGCAGACGGAGGACGTAACGCGGATGTCTTCCGACCAATCGACCGCGAGGATGTCGGAGCGGGCGGAGTCGTCGCGGTAGGTGCGGACGACGTCCACGCCACCACGGCGGAGGCGGAAGGTCTTCATGAAGCTCGGATCGTAGAGCGTGGGGCTGGCGTTGGCGTGGAAGACGACGAGCTGTTGACCGACGATGTTCACGTTGGCCTTGGCCGCGCCGAGCTTGGTCGTGTCCTTGGCGAGGATGCCCACACGGATGTCGATGCTCGGGTTGAGGAGCGGCGAAGAGAACTGGGCCATGCTGACGCCGACGGAGGCCGCACCGGGGAAACGGGCGATGACTTTGGCGTTGTTGCGGAGCTTATTCCAGAGCGGCAGGCCGATGACGAGGCGGTTGGGCAGGCGCGCGGTGTCGGTGGCGAGGGCCTCGATCTGTGCGTCGATGGTGGCGATGGGGTCGCCGCCGGTCATGTCGAGGGTGTCGGCCACGGGCTGCGCGCTGAGCATGGCGAAGACCTTGGCCTCGTGCGAGGTGACGGCAGACGAAACAAGGGTCTGCGTCTTGGCCTCCTCCAGGCGGAGCGGATCGCCCTGCCCGGCCTCGTCGCGCTCGTGATCGTCG
>JBILUB010000124.1:0-6996 GCA_044371245.1 Opitutaceae bacterium | reverse complement strand
TCCACGCCGCCCTCGTCCGCGGCACTGAGATCCTCGCCCGCCACCGCGAACGCGATCCCGCCGCGCTCGCCGCCTGGTGCGCCGCGCAGCACGCCCCCGTCGTCGCCGTCGACGCTCCCTGCCGCTGGCGGCGACCCGCGCCCGCGCCCGCGCGCTCCGCCGAACGCGCCCTCTCCGCCGCCGGCATCGCCTGCTACTACTCACCCACCGAGGAGCGCGCCCGCTCCCACCCGTTCTACTCCTGGATGCTCCCCGGCGCCGACCTTTTCACCGCCCTTCAAGCCCACCATCCTCTCCTCCTCCTCACCGACGCCACCGCGCGGCCCGTGAGCATAGAAACCTTCCCCCAGGCCGTCGCCTGCGCCCTCGCCGGCTCCCACGTCTCCGCCCGGCCCGCCGACAAACGCCGCGTTCGCTCCGAGCTCCTGCGCGCCGCCGGCTTCGCCCTCACCGGAAACGAGTCGCAGGACGAACTCGACGCCCTGCTCTGCGCCCTCGCCGCCACCGCCTTTGCCCGCGGCGCGTTTCACGCCTACGGCGACGCCGAGGACGGCTTCATCGTCGTGCCAACGGCCCCGCTCCTCGCCTCATCGCCTCTGACCACGAGCGCCACCTTATAGCCGCAGAGAGGCCCGCGCCGCCTCGTAGTCGGCCCGCATCTGCGCACGATCGGCCTGCGCGTATCTCCCGGGTAAAAAGCGGCGATCCGAGCACGCGAGCACTGCGGCGAGTTCCTGCAACGCGAGCAGATTCTCGTCGAGCGGATCGATGAACGTGTCGACCGCGACCCGCAGATCCTCCAGCTCGAGCGCGTCGGCCCGCCCGGCCAGCACCGCGCGCTCACGGGCCCGCACCACGATCGATTCCACGTCGCTTCCGGTCAGGGGACGCCCGCCGAGCCCCTCGCGCACATAGGCGAGCAGGGCCTCGCCCAGCGCCACTCCCTGCACCTTCGCGATTACTTCGAACAACTGGACGACCTCGTCCGCATCCTGCGCGGGGAAAAGCGGGACACAGAGTCCGAAGCGCCCCTGTCGCTTCAGGTCGATCGCCATCAAATCGGGACGCGAGGTCATCGCGATCCACAGCTCGCGGCCTCGCAATGAACTATCGCCCAGATGCGCGGCGAACGCGGCAAAGACGCGGCTCGATACCCCGCTGTCGCCATCCGCCGAGCGGTTGCCGAAGACGGCGTCCGCCTCATCCACCACCACGATGACGGGACCGAGCGCACGAATCGTGAGGAGGATGCGCGCCTGTTGGCGCTCCGTCTCGCCGACCCACTTGGAGCGGAACTGCCCGAGCTCCAGCACCGGCAGACCACACTCGCTGGCGAAGCAATCGATCAGAAAACTTTTTCCGACTCCCACCCGCCCCGGCACCAGCACACCCCGTTCGACCACCGAGTGGTGGCCTTCGCGGATCAGCTTCGCGAGCTCACGCAAGCGGACCTTGGCCGCGACATGCGTCGCGACGAGATCGAGCGATCGCCCCGGCCGCGGGTCCTTGAAGGTGACCAGATCCCCGCAGAATTCCTCGATCAGCCGCCGCTTGCCCCGGCTGACGTAGGCGGCGCTCACCCGCTCTCCGTTCCGCAGCGCGGTGGCGAGGAGTTGCTCGATCCGCAGCAGCGGCAGTCCCGAACTGCGGCGGGCCAGATCATCCACCCCGAGATCCGATCCGGCGGCGAGCGTCGCAACTCCGGGACCATCCGCGTGGCGATCGAGCCAGCCGGAGCCCAGAAAGGCGGCACGCTCCTCGAGCGTCGGCAGGTCGATGCGCACCCGGGCCACATGCGGATTTTGCAACAGGTCGGGGTGCAGTTCGGAGATCGTCTCGGTGACCAACACCACGCCCACGTCGCCGCGGTGCAGCTCGGGCGAGGCCGCCCAGGTCAGCAGCGTGACGAGGGCCACGCGCTCCTCATGGCTGGCCTGCACGTCGGCCGCCTCCGGCACGAGCTTTTCGGGATAGTGGATCACCAAGGTCACTCCGCGACGCTCCCCCGCCTCCTCGGCCATCCGGAGAAAAAAACGGCGCAGCACCGGCAACAGCGGCGAGAAGGCCCGCGGTGGACCCGAACGATGAAAATCGGTGCCCTCGACTTCGTCATAGATTTTCAACCACTCGAAAAACGCCGTCTGCATCGCCGGCGTGGCAAAGCTGAGACCGGCGCCGAGATCGTAGTGCAAAACCTGCGCGCGGGCGGGGAATAAGCGACACTGCAAAAACGGCGCGAGCGCGGCATAGGCCGCCCCCGAGTTCGCTGGCGCGAGAGGGAAAAGGTCGTGGATGTTCCCGTGCAGGATGAACAGGCTGTGGGCCCCGCTGTTCCAGAGCCGCGCAAATTCTGCGGCCCAGGGGGGCATGGCGGGGCGGGCGGGCGCGGCGGAGGAGACGGGAGAGCTCATCAGGGACTTGGGCAAAGGTTCAAAAGGGCGGGGAGCAAAGGGTGCGGCCATGCCGAGGTGAACTAGACGCGAGCGGCGCTTGCGTGGTTCACGAACGCTGCGGGAGCTGCGGCGGCTGCGCGCGAAGCGCGACCCCGGGCGCCAACATCGCGCCGGCGGGCAATTCCGGAAGCTGGGCGGTGAGGTCCTTGAACTCGGCCAGATCCGAAAGCCAGCGATTCGTCTCGGCCAGATGTTCGATGCTCAGATCGATCCGGGCGCCGAGGGATTCGGCGTTTTTGTGCGCGACCGCGTCGGCCCGGATGAGTTTGGCCTGTTCGACCAGGCGTTCCTGCTCCGAGCGCGCAAGATCGAGATTGGCGCGGGCTTGAGCGACGCGGGCGAGGCGTTGGCGCAGCGCCTCCAGACGCTCCCGGCGGGAGGCGAGCAGTTTTCGCCGTGTCTCCCGCGCCGGATCGAGGCCGGTCTGGTGCGTCCCGGCGGCGAGCTCCGTCTCGAGGGCCGCCACTTCGGCCGTCGCGGCCTCGGTGTTGACCGAGAGATTGTCCCGACGCTCGGTCTCGAGGTAGGTCTCGAGCGATTGCTCGATCGTGAGCAGTCGAAGATAAGTCCACAGCAGCTCGTCGAGTTTCCTCAAGCGGGTTTCGAGCGAGAGGGACAGCTCCCCGGCGCCGGCCTCCCCGCCGGCGGCGGATATCTCCTCGCAGACCTGCACCAGGGACTGATGGCGGCGGCGCCTTTCCGCGGAGAGCTGCTCGAGCAGTCGGAGACGCTGCGTTTGAAACTCCGCCGCGCGCCTGGCCTCCGCGGCGCGCGCGTCCGCGCCCAACCGCGCGTCGACCCGGCGCCGATACCAAGCGCTATCCGGCAGATAAACGAGCCCGAGCGCATAGGCCACCGCTCCGCCGAGCAGGCCGATCGGCTCTCCCGTGGCGAAGCCGACCCCGAGCGTGCCTACCGCGAGCCACAGGTGCTCCGCGGCTCGCCAAAAGAGTCGGCGATAGGCGGGAGGATTTCCGGTCGCTTCGGTGTTCATCGGACGGGTGAGCGCCGCGGCCACGCGGACACGCGGGGCGCGGCTGGGAGGCTCATGTTCACTCGACGGTAAACCACTGCACCTCGACCCGGCGGTTTAGATCCGCCTCGACGCCGGCCGGCTCCTCCCAGCCGCGTCCGATGGTCTCGAGCCGGGCCGGATCGACCTCCAAGCGCTCGATCAACACCCGACGGATCTCGTTCGCACGGTTTTTCGAAAGCTCCATCGCCTTCAGCGCCATCTGACGCACAAACGCGTCGCCGCCTTGTTTGCGAAACTCCTCGATCAAGGCGTTGTCGACGTGTCCGCGCAGGAGAATGGTCGAGCCGGGGCTCACCTGGAGCAGTCGTCGAATCGACTCCAGGTTGCTGATGTTCGAGATTTCACCCATCTGCAGTTTCGCCGAATTCGGCTCGAAGAGGAAACGGATGTCCTTGGTCAGGAGCGGATCACCCTCGATCGCACCGGGGCCCGCGCTGCGGATCGGGGCGATGGCGATGCGCTGCTCGGCGTAGGCACCGGCGGCCTGCAACGCGAGCAGATGACTGACGTCCATGTATGTGTCGGCGTCGGTGGGCTGGTCGATCAGCGAGCCATACGCCAGGATCGCGGAGGAAAAGATCCCGCTGAAGCTGCCGGCCGAGTCGATCGTGCCGGAGTAGAAGGCGATGTTCTCGGGCAGGTTCGAGAGATGCACTTTCGCGAGCTCGTCCCTGGCCTCCTCCCGCGTCCAGGCGAAGGCTTTCGCGATGGTGTCGAGGTGGGCCGAGGATTGGTCGCGCACCTGGCGATTTCCTTCGAGCACACCATCGACCAAGCCGGCGACGATCTTCGGATTCGCGGCCGCGAAACCTTTGTTGACCACCAAAATGTCGGCGATGATGAGCAGGTTTTTGTTGGTCGTGAGCAATTGTGCCCGGCCTCCGCTGGCCTCGACGACCTCGGTCGTCTTGGGCGCCCAGGTCACGCAGCCCGCGAGCAGCTCACCCCCGCCTTGCAAATCCTTCAAAAACAGATCGCCGGCGGCGAAGGCATCGGGGGCGAAAAGGAGGTTCACCTTGTCGGCCTGCGGCGCATCGCCGGGCGAGGCGAGCAGATGGACGCCGATGCCCGCCTCCTGCGTGAGGTAGCGCAGAAAGAAATCCGCCTCGGTGAACTGCGCGGTCACGAGGGTCTTGCCCCGCAGATCATTGATCCTCCGGATCTCCTTCCGCACCACGAGTCCGTCCGCGCCCCGCGAGAATCCGATCTGCACGGGCGCGGTGACGGCGAAGTTTCGACAGTACGCGGTGATCACATCCACCGTGGTCGCCGAGGCGGCGATGCGCCCGGCGTTGAGCGCGGGCCAGCTCTCTTCTTCGCTCAGGGTGATGCGCACCTTGAAGCCATGCCGGCGGAAGAAATAGGAGTTCTCCGAGGGGTCGAGACCGCCATTGGCCACGATGATGCCCGCGTAGCCGGCGTATTCACTCAGCTCGACATCCACGATACCGTCGGTCGCGACGTAGGCGGCCGGCGGCGGCAGGAGGGGGCAGGCGTTCAGCGGCGCGACAAACTCCGCGTCGTCGAGCACGTTCGCCACCGGCGCCGCCGGGGCGGCCGCCGCGGGACCATCGGCCAGGCCCGAGGGCGCGAGCCGGTCCCACCACTTGTAGGCGCCGAAGGCGGCGAGACCGAGGATAAGGAGCGTGAGGATGAATTTACCGCGGGCGGTCATGGGCGTGGACGATCGGAGGCTGGGGATGCGGGGGGAGCGGGACGGAGGAGCGCGAGGTCGGCCGGGCGGGAGGCCGTTCAGCTTTCGCCGATTTTCTGTCGCGCGGGGGCGGTTGCGGCGGCGCTTTCCGCAGCGGGCTGGGTCATCGCCATTTTCTTCTGATACTCCTTAAAAAGCATGGCTCCGCGGGCCTTCTTCAACTCCTGCTGGCGCTGGATCGATGAGCCCATCTCCTTGGCGAGATCGAGCGTGGCGCGCATCTGCCCCTCGCCGCCCGCGGCAGCCTGCCGCAGCTGCTGCATCGACTGGCTCATCTCGTCGCCCATCATGCCCTGCAACTCGCCGATCGAGCCCTTCATCAAGCCGGCCAGCTGCTCCAGATTACGACCCACGGCGACCCGGGCTTTGACCGCCTCGAACTCACGTTGAAACTTTTGGATCTCGCGGAGGCTGTTGGCGATGATCGTGGTGTTCTGCTGGTAGAGCTCCTCCAGGCTTTTGAGCTGGGCCTCGTTCTCGGACAGGTCGGTCTCCAGCGTGGCGAGCTCCTCGGCGAGGTGCGCGCCGTTCGCCTCGTCGTTGGCCGCGACGGCCGCTTGAAGAAGCGCGCGTGCCTCCTCCCGTTGCCGCTCCTGGCGCTTGATTTGGTCTTTCAACAACGCGATTTGGCCGGCGAGTTGCCCGTTGGCGTAGTGCGCCTTGTCGGCCTTCGCCTTGGAGTCGCGGATACCCCGCTCGACCACGGCTTGGTTGATGGCGTCGGTTTCGGTGGCTTTCTCGGCCGCGAGGCCGAGCCAGATAAAGAGACGTTTGATCGCGCGGAACATGGCGGTGGTGGGGAGAGGACTGGGTTGAGGGAAGGGCGTGGCCGGGCCGGAGGCCGGCACCGGGGACTCCGGGATCATTGAAGCTTCCGGAGGAAAATCGAGCCGGCGCTTGGTGAGAACGCGTATATTTGCAAAAACCCGCCCCAACGACCCGCTCCCGTTTGTTTTTGCCCCGGCCGCCGTGCTTTGCGGCGATGGGGGCCATGCTTGCCACCATCCGGCTCCATCAGATGCGTTTCCACGCCCGCCACGGCGTGCTCCCCGAGGAGACGACACTCGGCCAGCAATGGGTCGTGGACCTGGACATCGTGGTCGACATCGCCCACGCCGCCGCCACCGACGAGCTCGAGCACACCGTCAACTACGCCACGGTGTATTCACTCTGCCATGACATCGTCACCGGCGAGCGCTTCGCGTTGGTCGAGACGCTGGCCAACCGCATCCTTTCCTCCGTGCTCGCCGCCCACCCAGGCGTCCGCTCGGCCAGCGTGGCGGTCCATAAACCCCAGGCGCCCATCCCCGGCATCCACGGCGGCATCACGCTGACGGCCACGATGGATCGCTCCTCCAGCCGCCCGTCGGCACCGATCTCGTGAGCGCGCCCGTCACCGCCTACGTCGCCCTCGGCTCCAACCTCGGGGACCGTCGCGCCTTTCTCGGGGCGGCCTTTGCCGCACTCGCCGCCCTGCCCGGTACCCGACTGCTCGCGCGCTCCTCGCTCTACGAGACGCCGCCCCTCGGTCCGGCCGGCCAGCAGGACTACCTGAACGGCGCCGCCGCGCTCACCACCAGCCTGGCACCGCTCTCCCTGCTCGATGAATTGCTACGGATCGAACAGGCGCAGGGTCGGGTACGGCGGGAGCGCTGGGGCCCTCGCACGCTCGACCTCGATCTGCTCCTGCACGGCGAAAGCATCCTGCGGCACCCCAGACTGACCCTGCCTCATCCGGCCATGCTGGGGCGTGCCTTCGTGCTCTGCCCGTTGGCGGAGATCGCACCCCGCTT
>JBILUB010000123.1:0-7007 GCA_044371245.1 Opitutaceae bacterium | reverse complement strand
CACCCCCTCGACCCCCGCCTTTTTCCCCCACCCCGCCATCACCCTCACCCCCGACCTCGCCCCCTACGACCTCCGAAAAGTGCGCATCCTGAATGGGGCTCACACCGCGCTCGTCGCCCACGCCCTCCCCCGCGGCGTAGTCACGGTGAGGGAAGCGGTCGAGCACCCGGAAATCGGGCCCTGGCTCGAGCGCCTGCTCTTCGAAGAGATCGTCCCGGTGATCGCGGAGCGCGCCCCGGGAGCCGAAGCCTTCGCCCGCGCCACGCTCGAGCGCTTCCGCAACCCCTTTCTCGAACACCGACTCTCCAGCATCGCGCTCAACCACGAAGCCAAGGTGAAAGTCCGCCTCCTTCCCACCCTGGCCGACTACCGCGCCCGCTTCGACCGCCCGCCCCCGCTCCTCTCCGCCGCCCTCGGCCTCTGAGCGTCCGACGACTCCCCGTCGTTTTGCCGCCCGACCGCCTCCGGCGCGCCGCCGCCCGCCGGATCAAGACGGCTCGCGAACCTCAAAGCCGGTTTCCGGGGGCTCGACGCGCCTCTCCGCCTTGTGGCGCGCGCGCTTCTCGCGCCGCACCCGCTGCCACGCGGGCTCGGCCGCCTCACCGGCCATGATGCAGCCGAGGGGCTCGATCTCACCGACCACGCTCGCGAGGCCGAAGCGCGCGATCTGCGCCTTCACCTTGGCCGCGTCCTTGTAGGCCAAGGGCGACTCCGAAAGGTCCGGCGCACCACCAAACCAGCGCACGTCGAGACCGGCGGTCGAGGCCGCGAGGGCCTCGCGCACACGGCCGGGGTCCAGCTCGCCATCGACGTCGCGGTAGGGCGCGAGCATGGCGGTGCGCGAGAGATTTCTCCCCGCGCCATGCGGGCAGAAGGACAGGTAGTCCGCGTTGTCCGCGCCGAGCACGAGGAGGATCTCGCGAGCCATGTTGAGCGGGATGAGACCGAGCAGCGGCCGCCCCTCGGCGTCGCGCCAGGCCGGCGTGGCGCCCTTGCCGTGGAAAAACGAATCCCCGCGGCGCCAGACGAAATTGTGCTCGTTGCCGACCTGGGCGAGCGGGCGCAGCCCGAGACGGCGCAGCAGCGCCTCATGGATCAGGGCGTGGTTCTCCCGCGTCCAATCGGCGACGTAGCCGAGTGCCGCCCAGTAGGCGCGGCCCTCGTCCGAATCGGCCGGGAGCCAGGCCGCCGCGTCGGGCACGCCGCGGGCATTTTCATCGCACCAGCGGCGGGCCGCGGCCTGACCGCGTTTGTAGAGATCCGCACCGAGGCCGCGCGAGCCGTGGTGCGTGACCAGCACCCGGAAGGAGCCGGCGTGCCGCACGATCGCATCCGCGAGACCGACGTGACCGGCCGCGGCGAGCGCGCGGTGCTGCGCCTCGGTGAACTGCACCCGTCCGATGTAGGCGAAGTGATTTCCGTCGCCCTGCGTGCCCAGAAAGTCCTGCGCCCGCGAGCGGAGTCCGGAGAGGAAGGGATTGTCCCAGACCGGACGCTCCAAAACCGCCGAGGCCCACTGCTGGCCACGCGCCCGCCCGCCCGCGCCGAAATGCGTGACCGCCTGCAGGTGGTCCATCACCTCCGCGACGGGATGATTGTCGGCGAAAAAGGTCGCGAACATCGAGCAGCAGATATCGGCCGAGTGGGCGCCGGGGATGATCGCGTTCTCCACCTCGATGCCGCCGCCCACCGGGATCGTGGCCGTGGCCGAGCCCGAGGGGCAGGCGTCGGGCATGAGCACGCCGCGGCGCACCACGGGGATGTGGAGCAGCTCGGTCATGCGGCGACGGGAGAGCTCCACGTTGGCCCGCTCGAGTGGCGTGTCCGCCTCGATCGCTTCGGCGAGGGCGGCCGGCGCCGAGCGCAGATCGAGACGCGGCCACTCCTTGGGAAACTCGGTTTCCAAAAGGCGCAGCGCCTCGTCGCGCGCGAGACCGCCCGCTTCCAGTTCGCGGGCGCGGCGGAGGGCGGCGCCCAGGCGGCGGTTTTCGGTCCAGCCGGCCGCGAGCAGATCGCGGGCTTTGATTTCCATATGCATGCGATAAAACGAAAGAGATTGAGAGGGGAGGGAAGAGCGAGAAAGCCCGGGCCTATGCGGGGCCCGGGCCGAATTATGTGGGGAACTCACTCGGCGATGAGCCCCTGCCAGACAGCGAGGACGGCAAAATCCTCCCGCAGGCGGCGGATGCCGGCGTCGCGCAGCTGGCGGGCGCGCTCGCGGGAAACGCCGAGCTTGCCAGCGATGTCGTCGAGCGTGCCGTCCTCGAGGAAGTAGATGCGCACGGCCGTGGCCTGTCCGGACGTGAGACGTCCGAGGGCGGCGATCAGGGCCGAGCGCAGATCACCCGCCTCGGCTTCCTCGCCGGGACGCGCGGCCGTCTCGTCGACCAGGCTCTCGACCATGGAGCGGCCGTCCTCGCCCTCGAAGTCGAGCGAGACGGGACCCGCGCCATCGGTTTCCACTTGGCCGACCCGGGCTACGGACCAGCCAAGCTTCGCGGCGATTTCCACGGTGGTGGGCTCGCGGCCCAGCTCCGCGGCCAGCTCGGCGCGCACCGAGGTGAGCGTCCGCGCGCGGGCGCGGGCGCCGCGACCGACGGGATCGAGGCGGCGGAGTTCGTCCAGCATCGCGCCGCGCACCCGCACGTAGCAGTAGGCGCGCACGTCGCCGCTCGCCTTGCCAAAAGACTCGACCAAGGCGAGGCGACCGGCGGAGGCGAGGTCGTCGCGCGAGACGTGCGCAGGCAGTTGCCGCGCGACCGAGGCGAGGGCCTGATCCACGACGTCGAGCACGTCGACAAGGGTGAGTTCTACGGGAGCGATGGTCATGACGAGCGTCGGCGGTGCGACGCGGGAGAAACGAGGAGGCGCCCGCAGATCCCTGCGGAGCGCTTAAGACGGAGAGGAAAGAAAGTGGCGCCAATCGGGGTGCTTGGGGGCACCGATCATGGCGGCCACGGGACGAGGCTTGGGAGCGGAGGGCGGGCGAAGCAGACGGAGGCCGGCTTCGTGCGGGAGGCGGTTGGCTTTTCGGGAATTCACGTCGCGACGGGACCAGACGAGGTTCTCGAAGGAATCGCGGCCGCCGCGGTCGCGGGGCACGACATGGTCGAGGTTGCCCTGATCCCAGCCGACCTGCTCGCCGGTGTATTGGCACACACCGCCGTCGCGCTGGAAAATCGCGCGACGGGTGAGGCGCGGCTGGGCCATCGGCATGCGGTCGCAGTGGGTCGCGATGATGACCGTGGGCACGCGGATCTGGCGCCGGGGCGTGTTGACCGAGAGGTCGAAGGCACGCACCGGCAGCTCCATCCACTGGGCCCAAGGCACCGGCACCACGCTGGTGAGGCGGGTGTAGTCGGGCGTGCCGTCGGGGAGCGACGGATACGCGATGTCGAGGGCGACCGCGGGAGCGATCCCGTCGGCGCCGCCGTTGAGCGCGACCAAGGCCTGCTTGACCGTGCGGTGGCCGATGGGCTGCCAGGAGCGGTTGAGCGCGAGGACAAGAGGCTTGTCGAGGAGAGTGGAGTTCATGGGAGCGGGAGGGAAAATCGTGGGCTCTTTTCGTGAAGGGATTGTCGGGCAAGTGGAGGTCTCGCCCGGGCTTGCGCCGGGCTCTGCGCGTTACGAGGGCGCCGCGTCGAGGAGCGTGGCTGCGGCGGCAGGTTTCGCCCCGCGCCGGTCGGCGGCAAAGACCGCCGTGCTCCTGTTACACCACGCGCGGTAAAAATGGTCGTCGGCCACGGGGTCGCACCGTGCTTCTCCTGCGTGTCATGCGGGCGTGTTCACTCGCTCGCTCGCCGACGATGTGGGAGCGGGTGGATTTGCACCACCGAGGCCCGTTGAAGGCGCCGCATTTACAGTGCGGTGTATTCGCTTCTTTACTACGCTCCCGGAAAGTTTTTCGCCCCGGGGCGTGCGCCCCGCCGACCCCGATACCAACGGGGTGCGTCGCTTTCTACGCCTTGGCAGAGTGTTGGGGGTTCCTGTCGGAGTCGCACCGACCTCACGCGGCTTATGATACCGCTGCCTCTGCTGCTCGGCCAAGGAACCGGAAAATGTGGACCGCCCCGCATGAGCTAATCCCCCGAAAGTGGAGCACGTCCGCGGTGTCGCACCGCGCTGGTCGCGGTTTTGCAAACCGCCGGGTTCACTGGCTCCCTCGACGTGCGAGAAAGGGGTTCGGACGAATCCAGGTCGCTCGGCGCGAGAAGACTTCTCTCGCGTCCGCCCTCGATGTTCATCCGGTAATTGGTGGAGCCTTCCGGTTTCGCGCCGGACTCTGCCCGTCTTCAGCGGGCCGCCATCACTAGATCAGCCTCAGGTCGGACCCTGAACTGTTAGCAGACGCGGCGAGAAAAGAGATCACCGCCCGGCTGGCCGTGCCATTGAACGTCCACGTAAGGACGCACCGGGAGCGATGACGCGCGGGAACGAAGCCCCCGCGCGGGGCGTTTTCACGGGCGCCGTGGCAGGCGACCGTGACTTCACGAAAAGAACCACCTCGTGCCCTCTCGGCCCACGCGAAGGTGGACCGGATTGGAACGCCGCAGGATTTTGCGGGGTTCGCTGATTTGCCTGGGCTCAGCTTAGAAGCCGCTTGGGAAAGTGGAAAAAGGCACGGGCGCTAAGGCCCGGTTCCCGGAAGCGGCTGGACACAAAAAACCACTTCCAGGGCGGAAGTGGATGAATCGGACGGTGACGTTTTAAGATACGTCAGGTGATTCCCACTTCCAGAGGCGCGACATAGGCGGGCGTAAAACGGCCTTCATTTTGCCGGGGATAAATCGGCATCGCCTGATGTTTTCTGTTCGCCTCGGAGCGCGCACAGTCGCGCGGCCAACCCAAGGAGGGTCGGGCTGTCGGCGATAGGTGCTGTGCGCTAAGGGTCATCGAAAAGATTGGTTGTTCAGTAGGCTCAACGGCAGCCACGAACAAGAAATCAAGGGGGGGCCCAAAAAAAGTGCGGATTTTTTCGCGCTCCGTGCGAGACGATGGGCCGCCCCACGCGGCGCCCGCTCGCCGTCACGGCCACGAGTCCTCGCCGCGCCCGAGGCCAAGCCCGGTCACATTCTGCGAGGCATCGGATAACCACAAGGCAAGGTGGCGCGGCCAATCGAGAGTATCCCGCCCCACGCCGACGGAACCTGCTCGCGCACTGGAGCCGATGGTCGGGATCGAACCGACGACCAGCGGTTTACGATACCGCTGCTCTACCACTGAGCTACATCGGCCAAAAAGCGCCGCGGGCCGGGCCCGACAGGAAGGGTCAGCAACAGCGTTTTTGCTCTCAGCGGCAAGACAAACTTTGGCCGAGCCCGCCCACCCCCAAGCACTTCCCCACCCGGCCTCGGCTTGGCACTTGATAACTGTTCAAACGAACACATCCTGTCCCCTCATGCTCACGGAAAAACAAGAAGCCATCCTCGACTACATCCGAGAGATTCAGTCCGCGCGTGGCATCCCGCCCAGCACCCGCGACATCCAGCGCCAGTTCGGCTACGCCAGCCAAAACGCCGCCATGAACCACCTCCGCGCGCTCGCCCGTAAAGGCGCGATCGAGCAGATCGACGGACGCACCTGGGGCCTGAAAGCCCGCCTCGTCCAGGCCCAGCTCTTCACCATCCCGGTGCACGGCAGCATCCCCGCCGGCCACCCCGTCGAGACCGAACAAAACGACGGCGAGACCGCCCGCGTCGACCCCGCGCTTTTTGGGCTGCCCCGCCACCGCGCCCGCCGCCTTTGGGGCCTGCGGGTCAGCGGCGACTCCATGATCGGCGCCCACATCTGCGACGGCGACCTCGCCATCCTCGAACACCGCGAACCCCGCCCCGGCGACATCGTCGCCGCCCTCGTCGACGAAACCGAGACCACCCTCAAACGCCTGCTCTACCGCGCGGGCGCCGCCATCCTTCACCCCGAAAACCCCCGCTACCCCGACATCATCCCCCTTCGCGGCCTCGAGTGCCAGGGCGTGCTCGTCGGCCTCATCCGCCGCGCTCCCGAGCCCCGGACCTGATCCCCGGCGCCAGACCCGGCCTCCGCATGCACCCGTCCGCGCACCGCTTCCCGTGCCCGCCGCCGACGCCACCCTCGTTCATTTGCGCCAGATGCTCGCACGGCGCTTCCCCCAGGCCGCGCGCCCGGCCGGCGGCCTCCTGCCCACCGGCTTGCCCGCGGTGGACGAGCCCGCCGGCGGCCTCCCGCGCCACGCTCTCAGCGAAGTCGTTCGCCCCGGCCCCGGCGCCGGCGCCCAGCTAGTCCTTGCACAACTGCTCGCCACCACCCGCGCCCTGCCCGCTCGCGTGGCGCTGATCGACGCCTCCGACCAGTTCGACCCCCAGTCCATCCCGCCGCGCGATCTGCAACACCTCGTCTGGATCCGCTGCCGCTCCCATCCCGACGCCCTCCCCGTCGCCGATCTCCTTGCCCGAGAAACCAGCCTCGACCTGATCGCCCTCGATTTTTCCACCACCCCGCTCAGCGCCCTGCGCCGCATCCCCGCCACCGCCTGGTATCGCCTGCAACGCGCCGTCGAGCAGACCGACCTCGCCTTCCTCGTCCTCACCCCCGCCGCCCTCGTGCCCAGCGCACAGCTGCGCCTGCGTCTCGACGGCCAGCACGCCCTGGACGCGCTAACCCACACCCGCCCCCGCCTCGCGGCCGACCTCGCCATCTCCCACTCCCGCCAGCGCCTCGCCCAGCACCACGGCGCCTGAGACGTGCCCCCGCCCGATGTTTGCCGTCCTCCACCTCGCCGACTTTGCGCTCCAAGCCCTCCTCCGGGCGATCCCGGACGCGACCGGCACACCCGTCGCGCTGCTCGACTCCCGGCTCCGACCAGCCCGCCTCATGGCCTGCACCGCGGCCGCCCGCGCCCTCGGCGTCGAGCCCGGCCAAAGCTCCGCGCAAGCCCTCGCCCGCTTTGATCGACTCCGCTTGCTGAGCCCCCGGGCCGACGCCGAGGCCGAGGCCGGCGCCGCTCTGCTCGCCGCCGCCCAGTCCCT
>JBILUB010000122.1:0-7010 GCA_044371245.1 Opitutaceae bacterium | reverse complement strand
GGCGTTGCAGGCCTCGTTGATCCCGTCGGTGTGCAGGGCCAGCAGATCGCCCGGCGCCAGCACCACCCGCCCCTCGTCCAGCGTGGACTCGAAGAGCTCGTCCGGCGCCATCCCGAGCGCCATGCCGCCATCGCCGAGCAGCACCGCCGCTCCTCCCTCGGCGCGAAGCAGCAGGGCAGGCTCGTGTCCGGCCCGGCAAAAGCGCAACGCCAGCGTATCCAAATTTAGGATACCATAGAAAAGGGTGATGTACATGCCGGGCGGCATGTCCGGCTGCAGCGCGCGGTTCACCCGCCGGAGCACCGACGCGGGCGAGAGCTCCCCGGGGGCGCAGAGCCGCAGACTGGCGCGACAGGCAGCCATCATCAGGGCCGCCGGCGCCCCCTTGCCCGAAACATCGGCGATGACGAACCCGTGATGCCGCTCATCGACCGGAAGCACGTCGTAATAGTCGCCCCCGAGCTGCTGCGAGGGCTGCGAAAGCACCTCGGCCTCGACCCGCCCGAGCGCGGGAAACCGACTGGGCAGGAGGTGCTGCTGCACGTCGCGCGCCAGGGCGAGCTCCCGCTCCTGCGCCTCTCGCGCCCCCGCCTCGGCCGCTTTACGCGCGGTCACATCGGTGATCAGGCCCTCGTGGTGTGTGACCTCGCCGCGCTCGTTGGTCCGCACGATGGTGTGATCGTCCACCCAGCGCACGGAACCGTCGGCGCACTGGATGCGATACTCTTGATTATACTCCCGATGCCCGGTCGCGGCGTGGGCGTCGACCTCGGCCCCGACACGCTCCCGATCATCGGGATGGGTGATATCGCGAAAACTCAGCCGCCGCGAAATCAGATCCTCGGGAGTATAGCCAAACTGACGTACGCTGGCCGACACGAACTCCACCGGCCAGTTGCCCGCCTCGGCCCGCCACAAAACGACGACCGAAGGGGACCGGTCGACGATGCGGGCCATCTCCTCGAGCCGTGCCAGGGCCGTGCGCAGTTCCTGCTGCGCGTGCCGGCGAATCGAGATATCGCGCCCGACGCCAAAAAACGCCCGACGCTTGTCGCGGTCGCTGTAAGCCGAGCCCGTAGACGCGTGCCAGATCCAGCGGCCGTCGCGATGGCGCGCGCGGTATTCGATCCCCTCTCCATTCCCACCCGTCGCCAGAGTCCGGGCGAAAAACGCGTCCCACAGTTCGACGTCCTCGGGATGAATGAAGCCACGGAACGGCATCCCGATCACCTCGTCCACCGGATGCCCCAGCTTGGCGGTCCAGGCCTGGGAAACGAACTTCACCCGTCCTTCCGGCGTAAGCGCGTAGAGGATCTCGCTCGCGGTCTGGATATAGGTCCGCCACCGCGCCTCCGTGCGTCGCAACTCGTCCTCGGCGAAGCGCCGGGCGGTCACATCCTCCAACATCGCAAAGTGATGGGTGACCCTGCCCTTGGGCCCACCCCGGACGACCACCACGGTCAGAATGCCCCAGACCATACGACCCTCGGGGTGGAGGTAGCGCTTCTCCAGGGTGAAGGAATCACGTTTTCCCGAATACACCTCCTGGTTCAGCACGTCCTGCCGCTGCCAATCCTCGGGATGGGTCACCCGTTGGACGTTTCGGATGTCGGCAGCCTCCTGAGGCGTCAGACCGATCAACTCACAAAACCGGCGATTCACGTGATTCACCCCGGCCCGCCCATGCTCGTCCACCTCGCGCCAACTCAAGCCGATGGGCGAGTGATCAAACAATAGCTGCAGCTCGCGGGTCTTTTGCGTCAGCTGACGCTCGACATTGATCAAGCGCGTCACGTCCGTGCGCACCGAGAGGTATCCGAGCCTGCGGCCTCCCAGCCCCAGAAGGGGGAGGATCGTGGTCTGCACCCAGTAAAAGCGCCCGTCCTTGGCCCGATTGC
The DNA here is from genome assembly GCA_044371245.1 of Opitutaceae bacterium. Lineage (GTDB taxonomy): Bacteria > Verrucomicrobiota > Verrucomicrobiia > Opitutales > Opitutaceae > IMCC26134_A. The sequence goes on along the minus strand of JBILUB010000122.1, from coordinate 5,112 downwards.
AGATCGCCCCCCGCCACGTTTCCCCCGCGACGATGGTCTCCCAAAGCTGGACATAAAATGAATCCGGGTGTTGCCCGGATTTGAGGATACGATGCGTTTGCCCAAGGAGCTCGCTCTCCTCATATCCGGAAATCTCGCAAAAGCTCCGGTTCACGTAGCGGATCACGCCTTCCGCATCGGTGAGCGCAACAATCGCATGGTCGTCGAGACCCTGGTGAAGCCACGCGAGCAGCATGGGCTCATAGGCGTCGAGTGTGCTGTCGAGGGACATCGCGGTGGCTGCGGTCATGGGAGGCGGCCGGTACGGCCCACCACAAGGAAACAGCGGCCCGGGCCGGGCTCAACCCTTGAGCGCGCCGGCCGCGATCCCCCCGACCAATTGACGCTGGAGCAGCGCGTAAACGACCAGGATCGGCAAGGTCACCATCACCAAACCCGCGAAAAGCCGCGCCTGATCACCGCCGTACTGCGCCGTGATCGAGAGATTGGCCAAACCAAGCGGCAACGTCCGCTCCCCACCATCGCCCCCGCCGACGATCATGAACGCGAAAAAATACTCCTTCCAAACGCCGATAAACTGGAAGATCGCGACCGTCGCCAGACCCGGGCGCGCCAACGGCAACATGACCCTCCAAAACGCCGCCCACTCGCCGCAACCGTCGACGACGGCCGCCTCGTACAAAGCGCGCGGCATACCACGGAAAAAACCGGCGAGCACGAACACCGCGAAGGGCAGGCCGTTGGCGGCATAAACGAGAACCAACCCCGCCCGAGTGCCCAACAATCCGAGCGCTCGCAGTTCAAAAAACAAGGGCACCATCGCGAGCTGCGCCGGGATCATCAGACCCGCGAGAAACAGCGCGTGCAACAGACGGCCGCCGCGCATCCGGAAGCGCGCCAGCGCATACGCGGCGGGAGCACCCAGCGCCAAAATCAACGCGACCGCGACCACCGTCACCACGGTCGAGTTAACAAAATACTCGCCCAGCCGCGCCCCCTGCCACGCCCGTTCATAGGCGCTGAAGTCCGCCTCCGCCCACTCCGGCATCGCCAACGGTTGCCGCAGGATCGCCGTGTCACCCTTGAAAGAGGAGAGCGCGACCCAGACCATCGGGAGAACGGTCCAACCCGCGTAGCCCAGCAACGCGAGGCCCAGCACCCAGCGTGACAAACGTGCGGATTTTGAATCCCCGGACCTCATAACTCCACCGCCTCCTTTCGGGAAAACCGCAGAACCGCGAGGCTCGCGATCAACACCATCAAGAACAGCAGCACCGCGATCGCTGCCGCGCGACCCACCTGAAACTCCGCAAACAAAGTTCCGACCATGAAGGTACCCAGCGTGTGGGCCCCCGCGGACGGTTCCTGCGCGGTCAACAGCCACACCAACTCGAAGGCATTCAAACCTCCGATGACCAAAAAAACGGCGGAAATCACCAGGACCTCCCGGATCAGCGGCAGGGTGATGAGGAAAAACTGTCGCCGGCGGGAAGCCCCATCCAGCTCCGCCGCCTCATACAGTTCCGCCGGCACGGCCTGCATCGCCGCCAGATAAAGGATCAGATTAAACCCGCACGCCATCCACAGATAGATGGGGACGAGCGACCAGTAGAGATTGGCCTGGGAGAGCCATGCGTGCCCCCGAAACGAGTGGAACCACTCCTGCAAACCCCTCGGCCCCCCAAGCAAGCCCACCGCGTCCCCCGCCGCGACCAAGCTCGCGTTGACCAAGCCACTCGTGGGTTCGTACGCGGCGAGCCAGATCAGCGCCGCCGCGATCCCGCCGAGCAGGTTGGGGAATAGCAACACCACCCGCATCACACTCGCGCCCAAGCCACCACGGTGCACGTAGGCGGCCAAACCCAGCGCCACAGGGACCACGAACAGCGGCGGCACGCACATCAGAAACAGGTTGTTGCCCAGGGCGGACCAAAACACGTCGCTCTCGAGCAGCAGCCAGCGAAAGTTGAAGCGCCCGGCCCAGGTCATTTCGCCCAGACCATCCCAGTGAGCAAAGGCCCAGCCGAAGGCGACGAGCCCGGGCAACAGCACAAAGGCCGCGTAGAGCCCAAAAGCTGGTCCCACAAAACCCAGCGCCACCCGCGAGGCGAGCCGCTGCGCCCGCGCCGTGTCCGCCCCTCCCGCCGCGGGCGCGGGCGTAGCGGCGTCCGGGCCGCCGACCCTGCCCCGCCGACCCCGCCAGCGCAGCGCCAGCACCAGGACCAGCAACACCGCCCCGAGCATCGCGGCCTTGAAAAAGTGCCTCGTCTGGACGTGCCCGGGCTCCGCCATCCTCATTCTCTCCACCGCGGCCGCAGCCTCGAGGCGCCCGCCAAACTCCTCGGCGGAAAGTCGGCCCGTCATCAGCAGATACCGGGCGTCGGCCAGAGCCTGGGCCAGCGTGGCCTGCCCGGCGGATGCAGGAGCGGGGGCCGCATCGAAAGCGGCCGTCGCCCGCGAGAGGAGCTCCGCCGTATCCGCCATCCGGGGCGAGTAATCACCCCGCCCGGCGGCCCGCAGCGCCGTCGGCGCATCCGCCAAGGCCGCGAAACGCAGCACGCGCTCCCGCGAACTCAAGAAGCGAAAGAAATCCACCGTCGCCCGCTCCGCATCCGGGTCGCCGGTGCGAAAGAGAAAATAGTAACCGCTCTGCGCCTGCAGTGTATCCGCGGAGACGATACCATCGGAAAAAACCGGGAAGTTCATCGCTCCCAGTTCGAAGTCGTCGGGCAAGCGACCCCTCATCTCGTTCGCGAACCAAGAGGCCGAGACCGTCATCGCGCTCCGCCCCTCGATGAACGCGACCTGGGCCGCGGTGTGGGTCATCCCCTCCCAACCACGCACCAGATGCCGGGTGGCGATCCGGCGCAGCACCTCGGCCGCTCGGATGAAGCGCGGATCGGATCGGGTACCCGCCTCGAGCGCATGGTAGGCGGCGTAGCCCTCCGGGCCGACGAGGTTGTGGTATGCGGCCCGGAGGATCGCGTCGCCGTAGCGCATCGTCACACCCGGAAGGGAAAGTGGTGCGATGCCCGCCTCCTCGATCTTTTCGCACAGCGCGAAAAACTCGTCCCAGGTACGGGGCTCGGCCCAGCCATGCCGCCGGAACAGCGCTTTGTCGTAGAAAAGAGTCCAGATCGCGTGGGCGAAGGGAATGCCGTAGACTCGACCTCCGGCGTCGCTCCAACGAGCGAGGACGCCGGGGCGGAAATCGTCGCGCCAGCGGCCGCTGCCCTCCCAGTTCGGCCCCTCGAGCGCCGGCCCGAGATCCAGCAGACGGCCTGCCTCGATCAGCCGCGGGTACAGCAACACCGCGTCGGTCGCGTCCGGGTAATCGCCAGCCATCACCCGGGTGCGAACCTTGTCGTTGATTCGCGGATCGCCATGCAAATGCACGCGGACACCGGGCCGGAGTTTTTCAAACTCCCGCGCGCTCTCCTCGAAAAATTCCGCCCCGTAGCCCGCGACAAGCACGGGGATATCGAGCATGCGCTCGGGGGCCGCAACCCCTCCCGCCGCGAGCGGGGCGGAGACAAGTCCGGGGCACACAAAACCGATCCAGACCGAGAAAATGAACAGGCGAATCATCCCTTTCCTCCGAATGAGGCGGGATAAGCGAAGGCGATGCAAACCAAGGTGAGTCGTGACCACCCGCGGGCCAGATGACACTCGGTGCTCGGATGGGGGCATTTGAGCGGACCGAGGCGGGTCCTTTTCCGGGACCTCGCGAGGGAGCTTCCAAGGCCCTTGCCTTGGCGTGCCGCGCCGGGTTGGGTGGCGTATCATGTTTCAGGTCACCTTCTCCGCCCAGGCACTTGGCGAGCTGAAGAAGCTCGACCCACTGGCGCAGCTTTCCGCCATCGAACCCGTCGGCAAACTCCGCCCCGAACAACTGGCGCATCCTCGGGAGCCGCTCGGGCGTTTCGTCAGGGGCGGCCGCACCCTCTACCGTTTGCGTGATTCGGAGCTGCGCTACTACTTCGAAACGCAGGGAGAGGAAACGCTCCACGTGCTCTACATTCTGCACCATCACTCGCTGGAGGACTTTCTGCTCCGCAATCGACTGCCGGTGTCCGAGGATCAGCTGGTGGAGCAACACTCGAAGTTTTGGAAGTACCTCGAGACGCTGACCAAATAAGCACCACGCCTCCTCACGCGCCTTTTCTCATCACGATCTGCGCCGCATCGGGCGGTCACTTCATCCAAGTCATCCCACATGCCCAGTCCATCCCGCCCGCCATTGATCGACGAAGACTACGAGCCACCGCTCGATCCTGCTGAAGCGAGCCGGATCTATTTTCTGCCCAACCTGATGACGGCGGGAAACCTCTTTTGCGGCTTTGTTTCCGCGATCATGTGCATCCAAGCACATTACCTGATGCGCGGCTCCGACGTGATCACGGTGGAGGCGGCACAGCTCTATCGCCGGGCGGTTTGGTTGATTTTCGGCGCCATGGCGTTTGACGCCCTGGACGGTCGTCTCGCACGCATGGGTGGCAAGGAGTCGTTTTTCGGAGCGGAGTTCGATTCCCTGGCCGATGTCGTGTCCTTCGGTTTGGCGCCCGCGTTGATGGTGTTTTTCCTGATTTTGTCGCCGACCCAGGGCTATCCTCATTTCCGGGAAATCGGTTGGCTGCTTGGATTCATCTACCTGCTTTGCGCGGCGATCCGTCTCGCTCGCTTTAATGTGATCACCCATCCCTTGCTGCAAAAGGCCGGGGGCGTCTCGAACAAGGATTTCATCGGACTACCGGTTCCCGCGGCGGCAGGCACCGTGGCGGCTCTCGTCCTTTTCCTGCTTAACCTCGCGGAGCATGAACGTGATCTCCAGCGCTGGGCGGTCGCCTTGCCGGTGTTGATGCTGTTGATCGCGGTCCTGATGGTTAGCACGGTCCGCTACCCAAGCGGCAAACAGATCGACTTTCAGACCAAGACTAAAATCACGACCTTGATCCTCTACGTCGGCGCCGCCGCGGGGATCGTCGTTTACAAGGAATACGGCATGTTGGGGTGCTGTCTCGGCTACATCTTCTTCGGGCTCTACCGCCATTTTCGCGGCGGCAGGAAAATGGATCTGCCCCCGCCAAATCCGGCCGCGCCGCCAGTGTGAAC
>JBILUB010000008.1:0-19674 GCA_044371245.1 Opitutaceae bacterium | reverse complement strand
CGACCAGGGCGAAGGCCCAAAAAATCCGCCTCATCGGTCGCGGCCGTAAAGTGGCGCTGTAGTGGCGCTCCACCAGCCGCCAATTGCGCTGATTGGCCTGCCAGGCCGCGTCAAACAGGTCCCCCAAGACCGGCACCGAGCCCAAAATCGCCTCCACGAGGATATTGCCCGCCATCCTCGTCAAAATCGACCACCGCAGTCCCAGCCGCGTGGCTTCGTAAAGCATCCAGAGCGACACCCCCGCGCCGAGCCAGTCCCCCAGACCCGGGACCAAGCCGAGGAGCGGATCCAGCCCGATGCGCCAGCGCCCCCCGGGGCCAAAAGCGATCGACCGATCCATCAACCACGCCACCCGACGCAAGCGAGTGAGACGCTTCCGCGCCTCCGGCCCCGGCTCGAAGACCGGTTCGACCAAGATCCGCTGCGCAGACCCGGCGCCGGCCGACCCGACGCGTTCAAACGGTGACGACTCCTTCACGTCCGCAAGGCAGTGCCCTTGAACAAAGCCGCGTCAATGATCGACCACAGATGCACCACCCATCCCAGGAGGAACCACCACAACACCCCGGCCAGCACGAACATCACCAGCGCCTTGATCCACCGCCCCTGCAGCAACTGCCCGAGCCCGGGCACGAAGAAACTGGCCAAAGCCGCAATCACATTCCCCGTCGAACCTGGAGAGCCCATGCTTCGAACCCTGCGCGAGGCCCCCGAAGGCGCAATCCTTGCGCACCCCTTTCCGGTCCCCACCCGTACCCCCTACCGGTCTCCGCCCCCACACCGCAAAAACCCGCCCCCCGTCCATGGCACCTTCGCGTAACATCTCCCCCGAAGATGCTACCAGCGAAAATTTTTTTCTTTAGATTCTAAATGAAAACCACTTAGGCGCCTTGGATCCGAATTTCTTCACCGAAACGAATGCCATAATCACCGCAACGTAACATAAGCGCCATCCTTTCGTAACATTCCCCTGCGAGCGTGTGTCGGTCATTCGCCCCCTCCGTGCGTCCCCTCGCCCGGCAGGATCGGCGGGAAGTAAACCTCTCCTTCGCCAGTACCAAACAACCATGACCACCCGTTCCACCTTCAACCGCCTCGCCCTCAGCGCGGCCCTCCTCGCCGGCGCCGCCACCACCGCCTCGGCCCAAGACAGCGGCCCGCTCATCGACGCCCTCGTTCGTAAAGGCATCCTGACCGACCAGGAGGCCGAGGAACTCCGCACCGAACTCGTCCGCGACTTCGGCTACACGTCCCCCGGCAAGCTCGACGTCTCCTCCGCCGTCACCCGCCTCCGCATCGCCGGCGACGCCCGCGTCCGCTACCAGTACGATAACGAACAGGCCAACGGCAACGGCGGCGACAACCTCGACCGTAGCCGCTTCCGCTACCGCTTCCGCCTCGGCCTCACCGCCAACATCGGCCCGAAATGGAGCACCGGCGTGCGCTTCGAAAGCAACGCCGGCGCCACCTCCACCAACAACGACTTCGGCTCCGGCACCGACAACTTCAGCAAGTCTACCGACGGCGTAAACGTCGGCCAAGTCTTCCTCCAATACAACGACCTCGGCACCCTCGGCTCCGACGCCATCGACCTCCGCGTCGGCAAATTCGCCCACAAGTTCTTTAACCCCGGCGTCAACGGCTTCTGGATCGACTCCGACATCAACTTCGAAGGCCTCGCCGAGGAGCTGTACTACGAAGACACCTTCGGCAGCACCGACCTCACCCTCCGCGCCGGACAGTTCATCCTGAACGCCAACTCCACCGCCGGCAGCAACGTCAACAACCCCTCCACGCTCTTCATCACCCAGGCCGAGCTCAGCAACGTCGCCGGCACCGGCGCCGGATGGCGCGTCGCCCCCACCCTCGTCGCCTTCGCCGCCCCCTCCCGTCACGACAACACCCCCGCCCTCAGCAGCGTCACCGGCCAGGCCAACGACAGCGCCATCTACACCGACCTCTTCACCGTGCTCGTCCCCGTCGAGTACGCCCTCGTCCTGAAGAGCGGCAAACCCCTCGCCTTCTACGGCACCTACGGCGTGAACTTCGACGGCGCCGAGCGCTCCGACCGCCTCTACGGCGCCCAGGACCCCGCTTCCTACGACCAGATGTTCAACCTCGGTGTCCGCTACGGCGCCACCCGCGCCGCCGGAGACTACCAACTCACCGCCGAGTACCGCTACGTTGAGACCGGCTCCTACACCTCCATCCTCCTCGATTCCGACTTCAACGGCGGCCGCCTCGGTGGCTCGGGCCCCATCCTCTCCGCCAGCTACAACCTCACCGACGCAGTCGCCGCCGGCATCACCTACTTCAACTCCTTCAACATCGACCGCGACCAGCCCACCTCCTCCACCGCCGGCCTCGGCTTCGGAAAGGCCCAGGTCCTCCAGATCGACCTCTCGGCCCGCTTCTGAACCCACCCACCCTTCCGTCACCGTAAAGTCACGCAACTCTCCCCGGCATCCCGTATCCTACACTCGGTCCTCTCATGAAAAAACTCCTCCTCACCACCGTCGCCCTCCTCGCGACCGTCGCCACCGCCTCCGCCCAGAAGCTCGTCATCAAGGGCTCCGACACCCTCGGCGCCAAGCTCGTGCCCATGCTCGCCGAAGAGTACAAGGCCCAGAACCCCGGCGTCTCCTTCGAGATCGCCGCCGAGGGCTCCACCACCGGCATCACCGCCATCACCTCCAGCACCGCCGACATCGGCATGTCCTCCCGTCGCGCCCGCCCCACCGAGGTCTCGGCCGCCGCCGCCCGCGGCGTCCAGCTGAAGCCCCTGATCGTGTGCTTCGACGGCATGGCCGTCGTCGTCCATGAAAACAACCCCCTCAAGGAACTCACCAAACGCCAGGTCGAGCAGATCTTCACCGGCGACGTCACCGACTGGTCCGCCCTCGGCGGCCAGCCCGGCCCCATCTCCGTCTACACCCGCAACACCTCCTCCGGCACCTACTCGGACTGGAAGGACCTCGCGATGAAGAAGCGCGACTACGCCGCCAGCTCCCAAAAGATGGCCGGCAATGAGCAAATCGTCTCCGAAGTCGCCAACAACCCGAACGGCATCGGCTACGTCGGCCTCGCCTACATCAAGGAGCCCGGCATCCACGTCGTCTCCATCGAAGGCAGCCTGCCGAACAAGGAATCCGTCCTCTCCAAGGCCTACCCCTACGCCCGCCCGAACTTCTACTACACCAACGGCGAGCCCACCGGCGAAGCCGCCAAGTTCATCGAGTTCACCCTCAGCCCCGCCGGTCAGGCCATCGTCGAGAAAGTCGGCTTCATCCCCGCGGTGAAGTGATTCGGACCAGCCCTCCCACCCGCAGCGGAACGATCCCGACGAAGCCCACCTGGCGAGGCGAAGCGGCGAGCCCCTCCCGGCTCCCCCCGAGCGAAGGACTACCCCAAGAGTAGCTCACCGCTCGGGGCCCCGCCACGGCCGCCGCCACTCCGCCACCGCCCGCTACCGGATCCTCGCAGGATTTTCCCTCAAAGCACCGGAGTTACGCTCCCCTCCATCCTTCGACACCGAAGCGTTACCGAGGCCCTCTTGACGCTCCGTCAAGCGGGCCTCTCGCTTTGCCGCCGACACCACCACGTCTTCCGGGAAAAGCTCTCCGCGCCCCGGCCGACCATCCCCTCCTTCCCGCACGTCCCGTCCTTCCCGCCGCCGCATGTCGACCGCGCCCTCCTCGCCGCCCGCCGCACCCACGGCGCCCTCCCGCTCCCCCTTCGCCATCCAAAAGACGCGCACCCGTCTCCTCGGCCTCTCCCTCGACGAGTGCATCCAGGCCTTCTTCGGCGGCAACGCCTTCGTCGCCGTCATCATCCTCGCCCTCATCACCCTCTTCCTCTTCCGCGAAGGCTCCACCTTCTTCGCCCAGAATCGCGACAACCTCACCATCTACCGCCAGGCCGGCCTCGAATACGTCGACTACATCCGCCAGCAGGAAGAAGCCCACACCGCCCTCACCCGCTACCTCTCCGACCTCCGGCTCCGCACCCTCCGCCAACTCTCCGAGCCGCAGGCCACCCAGCTCCGCGAAGAACAAAACGCCCTCACCGCGAAAATCGAAGCGCTCCGCCGCTCCCCCACCGCGGACCCCGCCGCCCTCGCCGCCGCCGATACCCAGCTCTCCGCCGCCCGCACCGCCCTCGCCGCCCACATGGCCGAGGCCAACGCCCGCCTCGCGCCCTTCGACACCTTTGCCGAGCGCTACGCCGACGCCGTCTCTCCCATCCGCGGCTTCCTCTCCGATCTCGGAGACATCGCCGTCGCCCTGAAAGAGCGCCACGAAAACAACCGCAACCGCATCCAGGAACGCGCCCAGCTCATCGCCGTCGGCAAAGCAGAAGAGGCCGCCGCCGTGGAGCTCGAGCAAATCGACTTCGCTGCCGAGCTCGCCCCCCTCCTCGCCACCCTTCCCCTCTACGAGGAAACCCTCGGCGAGTTCGCCTCCAGCCTCAAAGAAATCACCGCCAGCCCGCCCGAGCTGCCCACCCCGGAACTCTCCGCCCGCCTCACCCGTTTCCAAGAACTCAACGCCAGCTACATCGCCTCCTTTCCCGCCACGATCGAGGCGATGAAAACCTGGCGCTACGACGAGCCCGTCCCCTTTCATCAATCATTCTCCTCTTTCCTCTTCGGCCGTCAGTGGCTCACCGCCAGCTTCTGGCAGGACTGGTACGGCGTCGTCCCCCTCTTCACCGGCTCGCTCCTCGTCTCGATGATCGCCCTCGTCCTCGCCGTGCCCCTCGGCGTCGGCGCCGCCATCTACATCAACCAACTCGCCAGCCCCTCCGAGCAACGCGCGATCAAACCCACCATCGAGTTCATCTCCGCCATCCCCTCGGTCGTCCTCGGCTTCTTCGGCATCGCCGTGCTCGGCGAGTTCCTCCGCCACGCCTCGGGCTGGACCTGGTTGTCCTGGTTCCCCGGCTTCCCCTTCCCCGAGCGACTAAACGCCCTCACCGCCGGCTGCCTCCTCGGCCTCATCGCCGTCCCCACCATCTTCACCCTCGCCGAAGACGCCCTCAACAACGTCCCCCGCGCCTTTAAGGAAGCCTCCTACGCCCTCGGCGCCACCCGCCTCCAGACCATCACCCGCATCATCGTCCCCGCCGCCCTTTCCGGCATCATCTCCGCCGTCCTCCTCGGCCTCGGCCGCGTGATCGGCGAAACGATGGTCGTCCTCCTCTGCGCGGGTAACCGCATCGCCATCCCCGACTTCACCCAGGGCCTCGCCGTCGTCACCCAGCCCGTGCACACCATGACCGGCATCATCGCCCAGGAAATGGGCGAGGTCGTCCCCGGCAGCATCCACTACCGCGCCCTCTTTGTCGTCGGCCTGCTCCTCTTCTTCATCGCCCTGCTGCTAAACTTTTTCGCCCAAAAGATCGTCCGCCGCTACCGGATCTCGATCGGCTGAGACCCGCGCCCCGCCAAGCCATGAATCCCTCCACTCCCATCATCCGCTCCGCCGCCGCCGAGGCCGTCTCACCCACGCCCAACCCCTTTACCCCCCGTCGCGGACCCGCCCGGCGCAACGAAAAGGCCGTCGCCTGGCTCTTCCGCTTCGCCACCTACCTCATCCTCTCCTGCGGCCTCTTCGTCTTCGCGAAAATCATCTGGGAAGGCGTCCCCACCGTCACCTCCGCCTTTCGGAGCACCGACACCTTCCCCTACTTCACCAACACCTTCCTCTTCGAAGCCCCCGAGACGCTCCACGTCTTCGAGCACGAGGGCGAGAAACGCGAACTCGGCGACACCGCCTACCGCGCCTTTCGCGAAGCCGAGACCGCCAAAGCCGCCGCCGCCGGCCTCCCCGCCCCGACCTTTCGCCCCACCAGCTACGTCTACGCCGCCGGCGGCATCTGGCCCTGCATCGTAGGCACCGTCCTCCTCGTCGTCGGCTCGATGAGCATCGCCCTCACCCTCGGCGTCGCCGCCGCCATCTTCCTCAGCGAGTACGCCCGCGACAACGCCTTCGTCCGCTTCATCCGCCTCGCCATCCTCAACCTCGCCGGCGTGCCCTCGATCGTTTTCGGCCTCTTCGGCTTCGCCATGTTTGTCCTCTACTTCGACTGGAACGTCTCGCTCCTCGCCGGCTGGTTCACCCTCGCCTTCATGGTCCTCCCCGTCGTCATCACCGCCTCCGAAGAAGCCCTCAAATCCGTGCCCAAAGGCTTCCGCGAAGGCTCCCTCGCCCTCGGCGCCACCAAGTGGCAGACCATCCGCAAAAACGTCCTCCCCTACGCCCTGCCCGGCATCCTCACCTCCTCCATCCTCGGCATCGCCCGCGTCGCCGGCGAGACCGCTCCGATCATGTTCACAGCCGCCTACGTCGTGCGCGACAAACTCCCCTGGGACGTCGAAAAAGCCTCCGACTTCTTCTTCCAAGGCGTCATGGCCCTCCCCTACCACATCTACGTCGTCTCCTCCAAAATCCCCCAAAACGAGTACACCCAACGCGTCCAGTACGGCACCGCCTTCGTTTTTCTCGGCATCGTCGCCCTCATCGCCGCCACCTCCATCATCCTCCGCAACAAACTCCGCGGCCGCTACAAGTGGTAAACCGCACGACACACCGCCCCCCATGAACGCCAGCACCGAAACCCTCCCACCACCCGCCGCCCGCACCCCTTCCCCCGCGCCTATGGAATCCGCCTCCCCCTCCTCACCCGCGCCCGCCACCCGCTCCTTCGCCGCCAACACGCGCAGCGCCGCCTCCCCCGCCGCCGGACCCACCCAGACCCTCATCGAGATCAAGGACCTCGACTTCGCCTACGGCGCCAAACAAGCCCTCTTCGACATCAACCTCGACATCCCCGACAAACGCGTCACCGCCTTCATCGGCCCCTCCGGCTGCGGCAAATCCACCCTCCTGCGCTGCCTCAACCGCATGAACGACCTGATCGACGGCACCGCCGTGAAACGCGGCACGATCAAGGTCCGCGGCATCGACATCTACGGCCGCGACGTCGACCCCATCGAACTGCGCAAACGCGTCGGCATGGTCTTCCAAAAATCCAACCCCTTCCCCAAGTCCATCTACGAAAACATCACCTACGGCCTCCGGATCCAGGGCGTCACCCAGAAAACCCGCCTCGACGAGGTCGTGGAAAAATCCCTCCGCGGCGCCGCCCTCTGGGACGAGGTCAAAGACCGCCTCCACGAGTCCGGCCTCGGCCTCTCCGGCGGCCAACAACAACGCCTCTGCATCGCCCGCACCATCGCCGTCGAGCCCGAGGTCATCCTAATGGACGAGCCCTGCTCCGCCCTCGACCCCATCGCCACCGCCAAAGTCGAAGAGCTCATCCACGAACTCAAAAAACAGTTCACCATCATCATCGTGACCCACTCCATGCAGCAGGCCGCCCGCTGCTCCGACCAGACCGCCTTCTTCTACATGGGCAAACTCATCGAGTTCGACGCCACCCATAACATCTTCATGAACCCCAAAAACCCCCAGACCGAAGCCTACGTCTCCGGCCGCTTCGGCTAAGCCGCGCTCCGCTCCGCGCCGTGATTTGTTTTGGGTGATTGGTCATTGGTCGAGCCGCCCGCCACCGCCGTCACCCCGCCCAAAGCCAAATCACCAGTCACCAATCACCAATCACATTCCTGAATGAAACGCTTCTTCGACTCCGAACTGGAAACCTTCCGCTCCGACCTCCTTCGCATGGGCGAAGTCGCCGTCCGCCAAGTCCGCGACGCCCTCCAGGCCCTCGTCACCGGCGACACCAAACTCGCCAACCAAGTCATCGAGGCCGACGACGAACTCGACGAACTCGAGAAGCGCATCGACACCGAGGCCATCCGCTACATGAACCTCCGCTCCCCCATCGCGACGGAGCTTCGCCTGGTCATCGTCGGCATGAAAGCCTCCCACGACCTCGAACGCGTCGGCGACGAGGCCACCAACATCGCCAAACGCGCCATCCGCCTCGCCTCCGAGCCCCCGTTAAAGCCCTACGTCGACATCCCCCGCATGGCCTCCATCGCCATCGAGATGCTTCGCGCCGCCCTCGACTGCTTCATCCACGCCGACAACGATAAAGCCATCGCCGTGGTCAAACGCGACAAGGAGGTCGACGCGATCAACAAACAACTCTACCGCGAGCTCAGCAGCTACATGATCGAGCAGCCCGGCACCATCACCCGCGCCCTCGAGCTCATGTTCATCAGCAAAAGCGTCGAACGCATCGCCGACCACGCCACCAACATCGCCGAAGAAATGGTCTTCCTCAGCGACGCCCAAGACATCCGCCACGACGAAGCGCTGAAGAAATCCGGCAAAAACGCCTGATCCCCCGCCCCCGGCCCCCGCGCCTCCCCGGCCCGCCGCCGGCCCCCGCGCCCCCGCTTCGCCCTTGTCCGGCGCGGCCCCATCGCGCATCCACTCCGGGCCCCCCACGCCCATGAGTATCGCCCATAACCAACTGCGCATCGCGCGTGAACTCTGGGCCCGCCTCCAACCCCTAGACCGCGGCGTGCCCGCCCGCCTTCAGACCCTTCTCGCCGACCGCCGCTTCGGCTCCCGCGACCGCAGACTCTACCGCGAACTCCTCTTCACCGCCCTCCGCCAGGCCCGGGCGCTCGCCCCCCTCGACCCCGACAACTGGGCCGCCCACCTCGTCGCCACCTGCGCCCCCACCCCCGAAACCGAGCCCCTCCGCGCCGCCTACCCCGGCCCCCCACCCCCGCTCCCCGAGCCCCTCTCCCTCCTTCCTTCCTGGTTTTCCGAAGGCTGCGAGACCGGCCGCCCGCCCGCCGAAAGCGCCGCGGCCCTCCTCGCCCGTGCCCCGGTCTGGATCCGGTTTCAGACCACCGACCCACGACCCGCCCGCGAAGAGTGGGCCGCCCGCGGCTGGAGCGCCACGCCCCACCCCCTTCTGCCCGACGCCTGGCGCCTAGCCCCCGAGACCCCCGTCTCCGGCACCCGCGCGTATCAGGAAGGCCACTACGAAATCCAGGACCTCGGCTCCCAGGCCATCCTCGCCGCCCTCGACCTTCCCGCCCGCTCCCCCGGCCCCCGCTGGCTCGATGCCTGCGCCGGCGCCGGCGGCAAGACCCTCCAACTCGCCCGCCTCCTCGGCCCCGCCGCGCGCATCGACGCGACCGACATCCGCCCCTCCGCCCTCCGCGAGCTCCGCGCCCGCGGCGCCCGCGCCGGCCTCGCCCCCCTCATCCGCGTGCTCGACGGCCCCGCCGGCCCCGCGACCTACGACGCCGTGCTGGTCGACGCACCCTGTTCCGGCAGCGGCACCTGGCGCCGCTCCCCCCACCTCCTCCACTGCACCGGCCCCGACGACCTCGCCGCCGCCGCTTGCGAACAAACCCAAATCCTGCGCTCCGCCGCCCCCCTCGTCCGCCGCGGCGGATGGCTCGTCTACGCCACCTGCTCCATCGCCCGCGCCGAGAACCGCGCCGTCGCCGAGCACTTCCTCGCCGCCCAGGACGGCCGCTTTGTCCCCGAAGCGCCCCCCCTCGACCTCGGCTTCCCCCGCATCGGCCCCTCCGAAGCCGGCCTCGCCCTCAGCCCCGGCCTGCAAGACAACGACGGCTTCTACTTCGCCCTCTTCCGCCGCGTCGGCGCGGAAGATTGATGAAAAAAACCGCTTGCGTTCGCCCCCGCTAAACGGCTTTTTGCCCGTCCTGTTTCGCACAGGGGCTCTTAGCTCAGTTGGTAGAGCGCCTCAATGGCATTGAGGAGGTCAGCAGTTCGAACCTGCTAGGGTCCACCACTTTAAAACCCGCCGCACCCCGGCGGGTTTTTTCGTTTCCGCCTCCGCCCCGGCCGGCCCGCGGACCTACTTGGCCTGCATCACAAACACCCCGTCCCAGCCCGGCCCCGGCGGCCGCGCCCGCAGCTCGGCCACCAGCCCCAGATAAACCAACGACGGGTTCAAGGTGATCCCCTCCGCCTCATTCGGCTGCGCCGGCTCCAGCTCCGCGCTCCGCCGAAATCGCTCCGCCGCACCCTCCCAATCCTGCGCGTAGTAACGCGCCAGCCCCGCTTCGAAAACCGCGATCGCCTCACGCGTGCGATCATCGAGCGACTCCCCCAGCGTCACCAACTCATGGATCGGCACCGGAGCGCTCCGCCCCTTCACCACGATCCTTCCCAACTGTCGAAACACGACCCGACCCTGCGGATCCGCCGCCTCACAGGCCTGGCGCGTCGCCTCCGTGCACATCGTATACACCCCCCAGCTTTTCGCCCCCGACTCCATCCGCGCGGACAGATTCACCGTGTCGCCCATCATCGTGTAGTTGAAACGCGTCGCACTGCCCATGTTGCCCACCACCGCGCGTCCCGTGTTCAGCCCGACCCGCGTCCGCAGGCGCAGCACCACCTCCGGCCAGTTTTTATGCGGCTCCCTCCGCCACTTCTCCCGCAGCTCGACGCAGCGCCGCTGCACCCGCAGCGCCGCCACACACGCATGCAGCGCGTGCCCGGGCAGGGCCAGCGGCGCCCCATACATCGCCACCAACGCATCCCCCACATATTTGTCCAGCGTGCCGCCCTCCGCCTGCACGATGTCCGTGCACGCCGTCAGATACTCGTTCATCAACTCCACCAACTGCTCCGCCGTCAGCAGCTCGGAGAACCGGGAAAACGCCTCCACATCGCTGAAGTACGCCGTGATCTCCTCCTCCACCCCACCCAGCTTCGGCTCCTGCCCCGCGTCCACCATCTGGCTCACCACCGAAGGCGCCAGATAGGCCCCGAACAAACCCTTGATCCGGTTCTTCTGCTTCTGGGCCAGCACCAGCTGGGCCGCCCCGGCGATGAACACCGCGCTCCCCGCCGCCCCAAGCGGCGCGACCATCGGCAGCACCCAGTCGGCCTTGGCAAAAGCGAAAAAACTCAGCCCGAGATACCCCACAAACAACAGCAGCGCAGCCACCCGCCTCGGCCCCGTACGACGCCCCTCGCCGCCCAAGGACAGACACACCACCAACGCCGTCAGCCCCAAGGTCACCACCGGCAAAAACCAGCCCGGCGGAGTTTTTAGAAAACGCTCGTTCAACAACGTTTTCACCAGGTTGCCGTGCACTCCGACCTTCGGCACCGGCGCCTTGTCGAACGGCGTCGGCGACAGATCTTGGAGCATGTTGGCCACCGGCCCGATCAACACCACCGCATCACGGAAAAAATCATCGCCGAAAAACGCCCGCGCCTCCGCCCGCTCCTCCGCCGTGCCCCCGCGCATCCACCGCACCGCCGTCAGCACCGTCGCGAAACTCGCCCGCGGATTTCGCTCCTCATCCGCCCAGCGCGAAAACCAGTTGATCCCCACCATCTGCCCCCGCCGCAAAGGCACCACCAACCGCTCCTCCCCCTCCGCCGACCGCAGCTCGATCTCCCGCTCCCCGATCCGCAGCCCCTCCGGCGGCACCCGGAGATACAGCCGGGCCAGTTCCAACGAAATGTGCGGATACACCCGTTGCGGCGTACGCGCGAACATGGGCGCCTCCCCCATCAAACCATCCATCGTGTCGATCAAACCCACCAGCGGCGGATAAAATTCCATCCCCCCCAAATCCCAGCGCGGCAACTCCGGCGGAGACACCCGGCCGATCGGCCCCTCGACCAGCGGGAGTTGTTGGTCCACCTCGCTCCCGTCCGCCAAGGTCCGCAGACCCTGCTCGGAGTAGCTCGCCGCCAACACCACCGGCGGTCCCGGCAACAGGAACCGTGCAAACGCAGCCTGCCCCCGACGCACCTTTTCCGGGTCGGCGATGTTCGGCACCCCACCCGGCGAAAACACCACATCGATCCCCACCGCCCGCGCCCCACCGTGCTCCAGCAACCCACTACACACCTCCGCGAACATACCCCGCTCCCAAGGGAAATTGCCCAGTTCGAGCAGCGAGTCCGTATCGATATCCACATACACCACCTTGGCCGACGAATCTATCGGGCCCCGCGCCATGAAACGCAGCTCCAACGCCAACTGCTCCAGCGGACGCAGCACCCCCCGCTGCGCCAGCAATAACCAAAACAGGGAAAGCGCCACCAGACTCAGATACAGCCAGAGCGTGGCGCGCGGTTTGCGCGGGGAGCGGAGCTTGGACACCCCTGCGGTATCGACCCAAAGTCCATCGGACGCAACGATGTAAGCAGGCCCGCCTCCCCGTCCCTATCCGGCCAGCCGCCCGCTTCTACCCCCCGCCCACCCGCCCTGCACTCAGCCCCCGACCCGCCCATCCACACTGGCCGTTCGACATCCGCCGCCGCACCTTTTCCCTCCCCTCCTCGTGTCCGCTCCCTCCCCCGCCTCTCCCCTCCCCCGCGCCAAACACACCGGCGTGTGCCCACCCGCGCGGGGCGCCGTGCTGGCCCGCCTCCTCCTCCACCACCCCGCACCCGTCTGGCTCATCGTCGCCGACACCCTGAAAGACGCCGAACAACTCGCCGAAGATTGCGCCCTTTTTCACTCCGCCCTCCATAGCCCGTCGGACCGGAGCGGCGCCCGCGCCCCCAAACCGCCCTTCCTCGAGACCCTCCTCTTCCCCGAAGCCCTGCCCGACGCCCGCGATGTGGCCGAGGCCTTCGCCGCCTCCGCCGACCGCCAGTCCGTGCTCTCCCGCCTCCGCGCCACCCGCCAGCTCAACCCCGCCCCCGTCCCCCTCCCGGCCGCCCCCACCCTCGCCATCTTCACCACCCCCGCCGCCCTCCTCCAACGCGTCCCCGCCCTCGAAGACTACGCCGCGAACGAACTTACCCTAGTCAAAGGCGCCACCCACCCCTTCCAGGCCCTCCTCGAGAAAATCCGCGCGCTCGACTACGACTGCGAAGCCGTGTGCGAGGCGCCCGGCACCTACGCCGTCCGCGGCGGCATCATCGACCTCTACCCCGTCAACGCCCCGCAACCCTACCGACTCGATTTCTTCGGCGACGAGCTCGAGGACATCCGCGAACTCGATCCCGTCACCCAGCGCTCGGGCGCACCCGTCGACCGGCTCACCCTCGCCGCCTCGCCCCGCCTCTCCCTCGCGCCGTCCCTCACCGGCCTCGCCCCCTACCTCGCCCCCGCCACCCGCCTCCTCCTCGTCGAACCCTCCGTGCTCGACCGGGCCTTCAGCCTCCTCGCCCGCGACGATGGCTCCGCCGCCACGCTCACACCCATCCTCGCCCGCGTCGCCGCCCTCGACGCCATCGCCGACCTCGACGAAGCCGCCGCCCTCTTCGACACCCCGCCCTCCTCCGGCCTCGGACGCCTCCTCGCCCCGGTCGCCGAACACACCTGGGACACCGAGAGCCTCGTCCACCACCGCCGCTACCCGTCCGACGATCTCATCGCCCAGGAGCGACTCGGCGCCGAGGAGCAGTCCCGCGCCGACTTTCTCGACCTGCTCGCCCGCTGGCAGTCCACCGGCGCCACCGCCCTGCTCGTCGCCCCCAAGGAGTCCGAGGAGAAACGCATCCGCGAAATCCTCGCCGCCCACCCCGCCGCCAAAAAACTCCGGCCCCGCTTCCTGCGCGGACAACTAAACGAGGGCTTCCGCCTCGCCCCCCCCCCCCCCCCCCCCGACGCCCCGCCCCCGCCCGTCGAGATCGTCGTCACCGAGACCGAGCTCTTCGGCCGCCAGCGCGCCCGCCGCGCCGCCTCCGGTCGCCGCGCCACCGTGCACCGCGCCCAGGTCGATCAGCTCCTCGACTTCTCCGACCTCGTCGAGGGCGATTTCGTCGTCCACCTCCAGCACGGCATCGCCCTCTACCGCGGTATCAGCAAACTTGATACACGGGACGGCCTCCGCGAGGTCATCTCTCTCGAGTTCGACGAGGGCGTCACCCTCCACGTCCCCCTGCCCGAGGCCCACCTCCTCAGCCGCTACGTCGGCCTCTCCAAGGTCCGGCCCCAGCTCGGCCGGATCGGCTCCGACCGCTGGCAGAAAACCCGCGCCCAGGCCGAGCGCGCCACCCTGGATCTGGCCGCCGAGCTCCTCCGCATCCAGGCCGCCCGCGACGCCCAGCCCGGCTTCGCCTGCCCCCCCGACAACGACTGGCAACGCGAGTTCGAGGGCGCCTTCCCCTTCACCGAGACCCCCGACCAGCTCAAGGCCATCCAGGCGGCCAAAGCCGACATGGAGCGCGGCCGCCCCATGGATCGCCTCGTCTGCGGCGACGTCGGCTTCGGCAAGACCGAGGTCGCCATCCGCGCCGCCTTCAAGGCCGTCCAGGCCGGCAAACAGGTGGCCATCCTCGTCCCCACCACCATCCTCGCCCAACAACACGCCAACACCTTCCGCGAGCGCATGGCCGGCTACCCCGTCGTCGTCGAGCTCCTCTCCCGCTTCCGCACCCGCGCCGAGTCCACCCGCATCGTCGCCGCCACCGCCGCCGGCCAGGTCGACATCCTCATCGGCACCCATCGCCTCCTCAACAAAGACATCCACTTCCGCGACCTCGGCCTCGTCGTCATCGACGAAGAGCAGCGCTTCGGCGTGAAACACAAGGAAAGGCTCAAGTCCCTCCGCGTCTCCGTCGACGTGCTCTCCATGTCCGCCACCCCCATCCCCCGCACCCTCTACATGGCCATGACCGGCGCCCGCGACATGAGCGTCATCGAGACCCCGCCCGTCGACCGCCACCCCATCCAGACCATCGTCAAAACCTACGACGAAAAACTCGTCGTCGACGCCGTGCGCCACGAACTGCGTCGCGGTGGCCAGATCTTCTACCTCCACAACCGCGTGCAGACCATCGCGCTCGTCGCCGCCCGCCTCCGCGAGCTCCTCCCCGACGTCCGCATCGGCGTCGGCCACGGCCAGATGGACGAGCACCAGCTCGAGGAGGTCATGACCGAGTTCGTCGCCGGCCGCCACCAAGTGCTCGTCTGCACCACCATCATCGAGACCGGCCTCGATATCCCCAACTGCAACACCATCATCATCGAGGGCGCCGACCGCTTCGGCCTCTCCCAGCTCTACCAGCTCCGCGGCCGCGTCGGGCGCTTCAAACACCAGGCCTACGCCTACCTCCTCCTCCACCGCCACACCCGCCTGGTCGAGATCGCCCGCGAGCGTCTCAACGCCCTCCGCACCCACAACCAGCTCGGCGCCGGCTTCCGCATCGCCATGCGCGACCTCGAGCTGCGCGGCGCCGGCAACCTCCTCGGCTCCCAGCAATCCGGACACATCGTCGGCGTCGGCTTCGAGCTCTACTGCCAGCTCCTCCGCCAATCCGTCGCCCGGCTGAAGGGCGACAAACAGGCCGCCAGCATCCGCGCCACGGTCAAACTCGACTTCGTCTTCGTCGGCGAGGGCGCCCCGCCCCCGACCGCCTCCTCCGCGCCCGCCTCCGCCTCGGCCTCCAGCTACCAGGCCATCAAGGCCGCCGCCGATGCCGAGGCCGGCGCCGTATCCGTCGACCGAATACAAGCCCGACTCCCCGTCCCCTACGTCGCGGAGACCCGCCTCCGCCTCGACCTCTACCGCCGCCTCGCCCTCTCCGGCTCCCCCGCCCAGCTCAAGGAAATCGAGACCGAGCTGGTCGACCGTTTCGGCAAAATCGGCGAGGAGGTGCGCGCCCTCCTTCAGGTCACCGCCATCCGCGTCGCCGCCGAGCGCAAGGGCATCGTCAGCGTCGAGACCGAAGGCTCGAAGCTGAAACTCATCCGCGCCGGCGCCGGCCGCCGCGACGATTTTGTCCAGCTCGGGGGCCGCTTCCCCCGCCTCACCGCCCCCCGACCTCTCGCCCGCCTGAAAGAGATCCTGATTTTCCTCGAAAATCTGCCCGCTCCCACCTGAGCACCCGCCCCGATCCGCCTACTCCACGCGCCGGTGCGAGATTCCCCCGTCCTCGGTGAAGGTCACGACCGTGCCCTCCTCCATCTGCCTCAGCCACGCCAGTCCGTTGTTGGCGAAAAACGCGTCCGCCGCCTCCGCACCCAGCTGCGCCCGCACCCGCTCGCGGGCGCCCGCGGCCAGGTTTTTCAAGGCCGTTCGCTTCTCCGCCGCCGAGAGGCCGGCATCCTCGGCGATGCCGGTCGCCGCCCGCGGCAGCTCCTCCCGCAACGCGTAGATCCGGTCCGGCGTGTCAGCAGGCAGCTGAAAACGCCGCGTCGCATTCCGTAGCTGCTGGTAGTCGTTGTCCTGGGCGCGGACAAAGGCCTGGTAACGCTCCGTGCCCAGCGATTCCTTAAGCCGCGCCCGCAGCACGCGCTCCGCCTCGTTGCGCAGCCGCCAATCCTCCTGCGACATCTCCCGCGCGCGCCCCCCGAGTTCATCGTACTCCGAATGGCGCAGATCAAACTCGCGTTGCAACGCGTAGATCGTGCGGAACTCCTCCTCCGTCGCCTCCATCTGCGTCATCCGCCAGCGCAGATGTCTCGCCGTGCGCGACTGCCGCATCTCATAGGCCTCGAGCTCCTCCGGCCCGAGCACCGCGGCCAGGTCCCGCCGTTTCTCCTCCTGCAGAAACCTCAGCTTATCGCGATCCGACGGCAGGCTGAACCCTCTCGTCTCCCGCTGCAGCTCCCCCATCAACTCGTTGTAGTCCTCGTCGATCCGCTGCAGCGCCTCCCGCCTCTCCGCGGCCACATAGCCGTAGCGCGCGGCCAACCATGGCGCGGTCGGCGCCTCCGGATCGGGCCCCAGCAACCCCTCAAGCAAGGCCCTCTGCTCCTCGCGCAGCGCGCGCAGCTCCTCCCGCTGCGCCCGCGTCATGCCCCCCGCTCCGTCCTCCTCGTTCCTCCACCACGCCCGGCCGGCCTCCGGGGCTCCCTGAACCGCCTTGAAACGCCCCTCGTAGCCGCGCCAGACCGCCGCCCGCAACACCGCCCGCACCAGGCTCTCCTCGACCCCCGCCGCACGCAGCCCGTCGCGCAGCCCCGCCCAATCTCCACCCCGCAACGCCGCCACGACCGCGTCGCCACCCACCCCGCCAACCGCCGTCCGCGGCGTCGCCGCCCCGCCTCCGGCGCTCACCACCGCCACCACGTCGGCGCCGCCCCGAGCCTCGCGATAAACGAGCCACAGGGCCACATTCGTCAGCAGAGAGAGACCAAAAAACAGGGAGAAGATTTTCATCGTCGACGTGCCTCTCCCGTCTACGCAAGCCCCGCCAAAGTTCCACCCGCGAGCCGAAAAGCGCCGCCCCCCCGCGACGCGTCCGGCCTCTGCCGGCTTTCCCCCATTGACCCACCACGGCCCGCTTCTAGCTTGTCACGAAAATCGATCCGTCCTGTCGCATCCTGACCTCGCCACCGCACTCATGCCCCCCGTTTTTCGTCGCTTCGCCCTCGCTCTCGTCACCCTCGCGGCCCTCTCCGCGCCCGCCCGCGCCGCCGACGAGCAACCCCTCGACGACGGCCTCAAGCTCCGCTTCGCCAACGGCATCGCCGCCGTCGTCGAACACAAAATCATCACCGTCGACGACATCCGCCGCGAGCTCGCCCCCATCCTCCCCCAAATCCGCCGCGACTCCCGAAACCAGCAGGAGTTCTCCCGCAAGCTCGAGCAGGTCCAGGACGACATCATCCGCAGCCTCGTCGACCGCGCCCTGATCGTTAAGGAATTCCGCAAAGACGAGAAACGCGTCATCCCCCAGAGCTACATCGACAACGCGATCCAGGAGCAGCTGACCTCCCAGTTTGAGGGCGACCGCGCCCGCTTCCTCGCCTACCTTCGTTCCCGCGGCTTCACCCTCCGCGACTACCGCAAGGAGATGGAGGAGGAGATCATCTTCGGCTACATGACCAACCAGCAGCGCAAGAGCGTCAACATCGTCAGCCCCGCCAAAGTCGAGCAGTACTACCTCACCCACCAGGAAAAATTCTTCCAAGACGAGCAGGTGCAACTCCGCCTCATCCAGCTCACCCGCGGCGAAAAAACCGACGACCAACTCCTCGCCGAGGCCGAAACCGTGCTCGCCAAATTCCGCGCCGGCACCAGCTTCGCCGATCTCGCCAAGGAGTACACCGAAGACTCCCGCAAAGCTCGCGGCGGCGACTGGGGCTGGCAAAAACGCGCCGACCTCAAACCCGAATTCAGCGAGCCCCTCTTCACCCTCCAGCCCGGCGAAGTGAGCGCACCAATCCTTCAACGCGAAGGCGTCTTCCTGCTCTACGCCGAAGACCGCAAGGCCGCCGGCGTCCCGCCCATCGCCGACGTGCGCGAACAAATCGAAAGCTCCCTCGCCCAGCAGATGACCCGCGAAGCCCAGGAAAAATGGCTCGAGCGCCTCCGCAAAGGCGCCTACGTCCGCCTTTACTGAAGAGGGAGACTCGCCTCCCTCCGCGGCTCGCCCGCCCCGCCCCGTGCGGAGCGGGCTTTTTTGCGCCCCCTCCTGGCCAATTAATGCGTAGCCCGGGCTCCGCATCACGACTATCGTGGGCAAGCTCCGACCGACCACACGTCCCGCACCGCCCGCCCCCACGCCTCCGCGAATAAAACACCGCCCGCCATGTCCCTGCCCTTCCCGATCCTCACCGCCGAAGAGGCCGCCCGCCTCATCCACCACGGCGACACCGTCGCCTTCGGCGGTTTCACCCCCGCCGGCGCCCCGAAGGACATCCCCCTGGCCCTCGCCGAGCAGGCCCGCGCCGAGCACGCCGCCGGCCGCGCCTTCCAGATCGGCGTCATCACCGGCGCCTCCACCGGCGCCTCCCTCGACGGCGCCCTCGCCAAAGCCGACGCCATCAGCTTTCGCACCCCCTACCAGTCGGACCCCGACCTGCGTAAAGCGATCAACTCCGGCCGCGTCCGCTTCTTTGACCTCCACCTCAGCCAACTCCCCCAACACGTCCGCACCGGCGCCCTCGGCCCCGTACGCTGGGCCGTGATCGAGGCCGCCGACCTCACCGCGGACGGCCGCGTCGTCCTCACCAGCGGCGTCGGCGCCGCCCCCACCTTCGCCCGCTGCGCCGAAAAAGTCCTGATCGAGCTCAACCGCCGCCACCCCGCCGCCCTCTGCGGAGTCCACGACATCTACGAACCGATCGACCCGCCCTACCGGGGCGAGATCCCCCTCTACTCCGTCTCCGATCGCATCGGCCAGCCCTGGCTCCAAATCGACCCCGCCAAGATCGCCGGCGTGGTCCTCACCGACCGCGAGGACGAGACCGGCGGCTTCGCCGAGCCCGACGCCATCACCACCCGCATCGGCGAAAACGTCGCCGACTTCCTCGCCGCCGAGCTGCGCGCCGGCCGCATCCCCGCCCAGTTCCTGCCCCTCCAATCCGGCGTCGGCGATATCGCCAACGCCGTGCTCGGCGCCCTCGGCGCCCACCCCGACATCCCCCGCTTCTGCATGTACTCGGAAGTGCTCCAAGACGCCACCCTCGCCCTCCTCCGCCAGGGCAAGCTCAAGTTCGCCAGCGGCTGCTCCTTCACCCTCAGCCCCCCGGCCCTCAAGGCCCTCTACGCCGAACTGCCCTCCCTCCGCGGCCGCCTCGTCCTCCGCCCCCAGGAGATCAGCAACAACCCCGAGATCGTCCGCCGCCTCGGTATCATTTCGGTGAATACCGCCATCGAGGCCGACCTCCAGGGCAACATCAACAGCACCCACCTCTTCGGCCGCACCATGATGAACGGCATCGGCGGCTCCGGCGACTTCACCCGCAACGCCCACCTCTCCATCTTCACCTGCCCCTCCCTCCAGAAGGGCGGCAAGATCAGCACCCTCGTGCCCCAGGTCACCCACGCCGACCACAGCG
>JBILUB010000304.1:0-3708 GCA_044371245.1 Opitutaceae bacterium | reverse complement strand
TCCGCCGTCTCGACCCCCGCCAGCGCGCGAAACTCATCATCGAGAACTGCGCCCACCCCGACTTCCGCGACGACCTCCGCCGCTACCTCGCGCTCGCCGCCGAAGGCCACGAACCCTTCGACCCCGAACACGCCTTCGCCTTTCACCGCCGCTTCCTCAAGACCGGCGACATGCGCGGCGCCTTTGCTCCCCCGGTTGACCCCGTTCCGCGCCAGGCCAGCCTGGTCGCATGACGCTCCTCGAACTGCTGGAAGCACTCAGCTACGTCGTCACCGTTTTCGGGTTTCCCCTCGGCATCTACGTCTACCTCCGCGACCAGCGTAAGGAGCGCAAAAACGAGGAGGAAGAGGTCTACGTCCGCCTCTCCGATCAATACGCCGACTTTCTCCGGCTCGTCCTGAAAAACGCCGACCTCCAGCTCACCACCCGCAACGCCCCCTCCACCCACCTCAGCGCCGAGCAACAGGAACGCCGCATGGTGCTCTTCGAGATCCTCGTCGCCCTCTTCGAACGCGCCTACCTCCTCGTCTACGAAGAAAAGATGGACCGCGACGAAGCCCGCCTCTGGGCCTCCTGGGAAGACTACATGCGCGAATGGTGCCGACGCTCCGACTTTCGCGAGGCCCTCGCCCGCCTCCTCCAAGGCGAAGATCCGGACTTTGCCGCCTACATCCGCCGGCTCGCCGAGGAAGAGGGCGGCCCCCGGCTCCCGCCCCCCGCCGCCGGATCCTCAGCGCCCGCGCCGCAGATGCAGTAGCTCCACCTTGCTCGTGCGCTTCGCCACCTCGTCGTAATCCACGAGCGCGCCCGAGATCCGCACATCCCCCTCCGCCACGTCGAATTTTCGCGGCATCCCGTCGAGAAACCGCTCGACCACCGGACGCACCTCGCGCCCGAGCACCGAGGCGTAGGGCCCCGTCATCCCGACGTCGCACATGAACCCCGTGCCATTCGGCAACACACACGCATCCGCCGTCGGCACATGCGTGTGGGTGCCCAGCACCGCCATCACCCGCCCGTCGAGATGCCAGCCCAGCGCGATCTTCTCGCTCGTCGCCTCCATGTGCGCCTCGACCAAAAACACGTCCGCATCCCCCGCCAGCCTCCGCAGCATCTCGTCGGCGCAGAGGAACGGACACTCCGCCTTTAGCCCCATGTAAGTGCGCCCCAGCACGGTCAGCACCGCCAGGCGCAGACCCTTCACCGTCACGATCACATGATCGTCCCCCGGGCACGCTCCGGGCAGATTGGCCGGACGACACACCTTCGGGAAATCATCGATCTCCGACTCCCACCCACGCTGGTCCCAGACATGATCCCCCAGCGTGATCGCATCGACCCCGCTCTGCAGCAGTCCCTTCGCGATCCCCCCGTTTATTCCCGCCCCCGCGGCCGCGTTCTCCCCGTTGGCGATCACCGCGTCCAGCTTCAGCTCCGAGCGCAACCTCGGCAGCCGCTCCATCAACATCTCGCGCCCCGGCCGCCCCACGATGTCCCCCACAAATAAAATCCGGATCATGCGCGCACCGTGCGCACCCCATCCCCCGCATCCAAGCCCAAAGCTCGCCCCTCCCCACCCTCGTCAACGCACCACCAGCACACCCCTCATCCCCAGTTGCAGGTGGGCGGGAAACGTGCACAAAAACGGCCACTCCGACCCGGACACCGCATCGGCCGGCACGGTAAACACCACCGCATCCCGCGCCCCCGCGCCCAAGAGCCGCGTATGCGCCCACACGTCCCCGGCCCGCGCCGCCGGCACATAGTCCGTCGCCCCCGCCCCCACCGCGGCATTGGCAAACGCCGTCACATCCACCCCCGGGCGCAACAACACCCAGTTATGGCCCATCACCTCCTTCGCCGCCCGCCCGGAGTGGACCAAGACCACCCGCAAAGTCTCCCCCGCGCCCGCCACGATCCGCGTCCGGCTAAACTGCATGTGGTCGCCCACCTCGATCCGCAGCTCCCTCGGCTGCTCCCTCGTCACAAACACCGCGGACTCCTCCTCCGCCCCCTCGCTCCCACCCGACTTCATCCCCCCGCTCCCCTCCTCCCGCCCACAGCCCGCCCACGCGAAAATTGCGACCCACCACACCAGCGCACCCGATTTCATCCGCGCACCCCAGGCGCCCCCGCACCACGACGCAAGCCGGAGAAGACGCGCTGAAGACAGGCCTCACCCCAAGTAAAGCTGGCTAATAACTGCCGCTCGCCTGCAGTTTAACAACGAGCGAGTGGAAAATGGCAGCCTTGATTCTAGCTTGATTACACCTCCCGCCTGCGGAGGCTCCGCCCTTGGCCCAATCCGCGGCCACCCTTTTCCCGAATCCTCACCCATGCGTTTTTGCTCAGTCCCCACCCTGCGCCGAGCCGCCACCGCGCTGGCCGTCCTCGCTCTTCCGCTCTTCACCGGCGGCTGGTCCGACAGCATCCTGCCGACGAAAGGGCCGCAATCGACCTTCGATGTGCAGGGCCCCGTGGCGAAAACCCAGCTCGACGTCTTCTACGTCACAGTCTGGGTCACCTTGGCCATCTTCGTGGTCGTCGCCGCCGTGCTCGCCTACGCCACCTTTAAGTTTCGCGTCAAAAAAGGCGAGGACCTGAAGGCCGCCATCCCGCACCAAGGCCATGGCAACCCCTTCGTCGAGCTCGGGCTCATCGCCGCCTCGGTCGGAGCCCTCGTCATCATCGCCGTCCCCACCCTCCGCGCCATCTGGTATACCTACGAGGTGCCGGAAGAACAGCGCGCCAACGCCTACGAAGTCACTGCCCGCGGCCTACAGTGGTGGTTCCAGTTCGAGTACCCGAACGAACAGATCGAAGGCTCCGGCCAGCTCGTCACCGGTAACGAGTTGGTCATCCCCGCCGGCCGCCCCGTGCGCATTAACCTCCGCACCTCCGACGTCATCCACTCCTTTTGGGTCCCCAAGCTCGGCGGTAAAGTCGACATGATCCCGAACCGCGGCAACCACATGTGGCTCCAGGCCGACCAGCCCGGCTACTTCTGGGGCCAGTGCGCGGAGTTTTGCGGCGAGTCGCACGCCGTCATGCGCTTCCGCGTCATCGCCCTCGCCGCCGACGACTTTGCCGCCTGGATTGAAAATCAGAAAAAACCCGCCCGCTCGGTCGAAGCCCCCGCCGCCGACGCCGTCGTCGCCCAGTTCGCCAGCTACGACATGACGCCGAAAAAGCGCAACGCCCCCGGCTTCAGCGCCGCGTTCGACTCCGACCCGATGGCCGCCTGGACCGCCCTCCAGTTTCCCGATAAGGACGAAAACCCCGCGCTCATCGCTCAGGGCCGCGCGCTGTTTCAGGAGAAAAACTGCGTTTCCTGTCACGCCCTTCGAGGCCATTTTCAGGGCGGTGGCCAAGCCCCCGACCTGACCCACTTCGGCTCCCGCACCACCCTCGCCGCCGGCCTCCTCGAAAACTCGAAGGAGAACCTGCACCGCTGGATCGTCCACCCGAACGAAGTGAAGCCCGGCAACAAGATGTGGGTAGGCGTGCCTCTTCCTGGCGGTGGCCTCATGTCCGGTTACCTCAAGATCGACCGGTCCCTTCGCTACAACGACCAAACCGAGCGCCACATCCAAGTGAACGACGAAGAGGCCCGCGCCCTCGTCGAGTACCTCCACAGCCTGAAGTAAAGCCTCCCCGGCGCTCCCCGCCACCGACCGCCTGCTTCGCTCCCCCGAGCCGCGCCCCCCG
>JBILUB010000395.1:0-2993 GCA_044371245.1 Opitutaceae bacterium | reverse complement strand
CCGACCATCGCGCTCATCGAGCGACTCATGCCCGGCCAAAGGGCGAGACACTGGACGAGGCCCACGACGAGGGCGCGGGCGGGCGAAAGGTCCGCGGGGCCCGGGCTGGCGGTTTCGGGGGTGGCGGTCGCGGCGGCATCGCGGCGGCGGCGCCATCTTTCCGCGAACCACATCAAGGCCGCGCCGACGAGCAGCGCCCAGGCGACGGTCTCGACCGAGAAGAGCCGCTCCTTGATCAGTCCTCCGAGGGCGAGACCGAGCAGGCCGGGTGGGAGGCAGGCGAGGATCAGATTACGCAGGAGGCGCAGGCCGGCGGGATCGCGGCCGGCGAGTCCGGCAAGCACTCCGGCGATCTGTCTCCAGTAGAGCAGGGCGACCGCGGCGATCGCCCCGATCTGGATAACGACGAGAAAAGTGTCCGCCGCTTCCTTGAAGGTGGTCGTGGCGCCCTCCGCGTCGGTATGCACCACGGCGGGCGAGTCGAGGCCGAGCAGGCGATTGGCCACGATCAGGTGGCCGGTCGAGGAAATGGGCAAAAACTCCGTAATGCCCTCGACCAGCCCGAGCACGATGGCGTCGGTGAAGGTGGGGCGGGGCGCTTCCGGGCTCTCGGACGGTGTCGGGTCCGCCGGAGGTGTTTGCGCGGTGAGGGGAGAAGCGGGGAGCAGCAACAGGAGGAGGCCGCCAAACAAAATCAAAAATGATCTGGGCATTGCTGCATGCCTCACATGGGCGCCCTCCTTGTCCAGTTTTATGCTTTCCCCCGGGGGGCGGCGTCGGGCAATGCTGCGGGTCGATCATGGAACCCCTGAATCTTCTTTTGCAGCGTCTGCGCCAAGGTCTCGAACTCGATGCGACGGAGATCGCCGGCGCGGCCTCGGCCCTGGCCGAGGCGGGGGATGAAGCGGCGGATGCGATCAAATGCGACTTTCTCCGGGCGCTGGCGGACAAAGGCGAGACGCCGGGGGAGATCGCCGCGTTTGCGGAGGCGTTTCGGGCCAGGGCCCTGGATCCGGGCGTGTCCGAGCACGCCGAGCGGGCGATCGACGTCGTGGGCACCGGCGGGGACCATACGGGCGCGTTTAACATCTCCAGCTTGGTGGTGCTGACGCTGGCCTGCGCCGGCGTGCCGGTGATGAAGCATGGCAACCGGGGCATCACGTCGCGGTGTGGCAGCGCGGATCTTCTGGCCGGGCTGGGCTTCCGTCTTGATGCGCCGCCGGAGCGACTGCGGGCCGCCCTGAAGGAGCTCGGCTACGTCTTTTTCTTCGCGCCCGCTTTTCATCCCGCCTTCAAACACATCGCGCCGGCGCGCAAACGCCTGGCGGCCGAGGGGCGACGCTCCGTCTTCAACGTGTTGGGCCCGCTGATCAATCCCGGGCGGCCGGCGCATGTGTTGCTTGGGGTGTTCGCCGAGGAGTGGGCGCCCCGGCTGGCCGACACGTTTGAGCGGCTCGGCGTGGCCGGGGGGCTGGCCGTCCACGGTCGACTGGGGCCGGATCGGGGCGTGGATGAATTGACGAGCGCCGCGGACACGCGCGTGCGGGGATTTGGCCGTAACCGGGAATTGGATACGGTGTGGACGCCGGAGAGCCTGGGGCTGCGGCGGGCGGAGTTTTCCGAACTGGCCGGCGGGGATCTGTCGGAAAATCTGGCCATCGTGGAGTCGCTGCTCTCCGGACGGGGCCCGTCCGGTCTGGCCGACACGGTGGCGCTGAACGCGGCGGTGGGCTTGTGGATCTGCGGGCGCTCGCCCGCGCCGGGCGCGGCCATCGGCGAGATGCGAGAGCTCCTGCTCGGTGGTGCGGTGAAGGCCAAAATCGCCGCCACCCGCGCGTTTTTCGCCTGAGGAGCCGGGCTGATGCAAACCGCGATGAAACGTGAATTTTTCGGGACCGACGGGGTACGTGGACCCTATGGCGGTCCGGTGGTGAACGAGGCCTTTGCGGCCAGGCTCGGCGAGGCCGCGGCCCGGTGGGCGCGGGGTCGTGGGGCGGGGAGGGACGCACCGGTTTTGATCGGCCGGGATACCCGCGCGTCCGGACCGGCGTTGGTCTCGGCGCTCTCGGCGGGACTGCGCGCGGGGGGGATGGAACCGGTCTCGCTGGGGGTGGTGCCCACCCCGGCGGTTGCCCGGGCGGTGAAGGCGAACGGGGGAACCTTGGGAGTGGTGGTTACCGCTTCGCACAATCCGGCGTCGGATAACGGGATCAAATTTTTCGCGGCCGGGGGACTGAAACTCTCCGATCAGGACGAGGCCCGTATCGAGGCCCTGCTTCCGACGAGTCCGACACCATCGCCGGCGGGCGAGCCCGGGGTGAGGCAGGGTGTCGCGGGGTATGTGGCGGAGATGGCCTCCGCCTTGCCCGCGGGCGGGCTCTCGGGCTGGAGGATCGTGGTCGACGCCGCGCATGGCGCGACCGCGGAGACCAGCCCGGCGGTGCTGCGTCGACTCGGCGCCGAGGTCCACGCCCTCGGGGTGGAGCCGAACGGGATCAACATAAACGACGGCGTGGGCAGCGAACATCCCGAGGCCTTGGCCGCCGAGGTGCGGGCGCGGGGAGCGCGTCTGGGCGTGGCGCACGATGGGGATGGCGACCGGTGTATCCTTTGCGATGAGACGGGCGCGATCCTCGATGGGGATGAGATTTTGGTGATCCTCGCTCTCGATGCGCTCGCCCGGGGAGACTTGGCGGCCGGGACCCTGGTGGTGACGGTGCAGAGCAATCTCGGAGTGGATGCGGCCTTGGTGGCGGCGGGTGGGAAGGTGGAGCGCACGGACGTGGGCGACCGGCACGTGCTCGCCCGCTTGCTCGAACTGGGCGCCCGCCTCGGGGGGGAGTCGAGCGGGCACATCATCGATCTTAATCTTTCGCCGACCGGAGATGGCCTGGCGGCGGCGCTCGGGGTGTTGGACGTGATGCGGCGCAGCGGGCGGCCCCTGTCGGAGCTGAGGCGTGGGCTAAGCAAGTTTCCGCAAGGCACGCGGAATC
>JBILUB010000272.1:0-4023 GCA_044371245.1 Opitutaceae bacterium | reverse complement strand
GCTGGGATCGGCCGGCCGGGTGATGGCCCGATTTTCGGGAACGGAACCCAAACTCCGCCTGCTGGCGGAGGCGAGGGACGAGGCGCGGGTGGCGGAGGCGCTCACACGGCTCGAACGCGCCGCGAAATGCGACCTTGCCGTGCCACTCTAGCGTTGACCGAGAGGGGCCACGGGGGATGTTTTAACAAATCCCCTCCCCCTATGCAGGAAGTTCCCCTCACCTCCCTCGATGTTCGTTTGCAAAAACAGGTCGAGACCGCGCAGGTTGCCCTTCAGCGGGCCAATTTTGATTACGTCATCGAGGTGACGGCGCAGGTGTTGAAACACGCGCCGGGCTGCGTGCCGGTGCGCCGTCTGCAGCACGCGGCTTTGATGAAGCGGTTGGAGAGCAAAAACAAACTGCTCTCCAAAGCTTTCGGTTCGGTGACGATGGCGGGCTTTTTGTTTAGCACCGGCAAGAAAGACCCGGCGCGGGCATTTGAGACGGCGGAGAAGATGCACATCGCCGATCCGACCAACGCCGGTGCGCTGAAAAGCCTCGCGGAAAACGCCACGGCGCTGGGCATGCTGGAGACGGCGGCTTTCGCCTGGGAGGCGATCCGCGAGCTGCAGCCGAAGGATCACGACACTTTGGTGCACCTGGCCGAGGCTTACATCGCGGCCAAGATGCACCGTGAGGCGGTGCGGGTAGCCGATGATCTGCTCAAGCTGCGTCCGCAGGATGGCGACGCGCTGGCTCTGATGCGCAAAGCCTCCGTCGCGCAAACGATGGACAAGGGCAAGTGGGAGTCGTCCAACAGCTCCTTCCGCTCGAAGTTGAAGGATGAAAGCATGGCGACCTCCCTCGAACAGGCGAACAAGGTCGTGACGTCCTCCGAGATGACGGAAAAGCTGATCGCCGAGGCGAAGGAGCGGCTGGCTCTTCAGCCCCAGAATCTCAACCACTACCGCTCGATCATCGAAGGGTACCGTCGCCTGGATGATCCCGCCTCCGCGCTGGAGTACGTGAAGCGGGCGCGGCAGCTGCCGACCGCGGCGAACGATGGCACCCTGGAAAAACTCCAGGGGGAACTGGCCATCGCGATTCTCGAGGGCAAGGCCAAGTCGGCCGCCGCATCGGTCGCGGCCTCGCCTGACGACACCGCCGCGCAGCAGGCTTTGGACGCCGCCAAAGCCGAGCTCCAGAGAGTCAAACTCGAGGAGGCGAGGAACTACGTCGAACGCTACCCGAACGACTACGCCGCGCGTTTCACCTTGGCGAATCTCCTGCTCGATGCGGGTGATCACCAGGGCGCGATCGGAAACTTTCAGCAGGCCCAGAAGTCGCCCAAAGTCCGGATCGCGGCTCTTGCCGGCATGGGCCGAGCGCTCAAAGCGCGCAAGATGTACGATCTCGCGATCCAGCAGTTTCAAACCGCGAAGGGCGAGTTGTCGGTGATGGACGAGCTGAAGAAGGACATCATCTATCAACTGGCCGAGTGCTTCGAGGGCATGGGTCGCCAAGAGGACGCGATCAACGAGTTCAAGTTGATCTATAGCGAGGACATCAGCTTCCGGGACGTCGCGGATAAGATCAACGCGTTCTACACCAGCCGCTGAGCGCGGCGGGTGGACGCTGGTTTTCGGGGCTCGGGCCAGTCCGGGCCCGACGGGACGATGGGTGGCTTTGGCGAGGGCTCGTCTCGGTGGAGTGCGGGGCCGAGGGACGGACGGGGTGGGCGTAGAGCGTCGGGGTGGGCGTCAGAGCTCGCGAGGTGCGGCGTCACCGGCGAAACGTCGGGCTCGGCGGTCGTGGGCGCACGGCAGGACCGGAGGAGGATGCCAGGCCGAGCTCGGACCGGACGAGCTTGTCACCGGGGAAGGGGGGGCTTTGGCGCCGCAGCTCGGAAAGGGCGCACGGGACGGCGTACGGGCCGACTCGGGCAGGCCGGCGTGGGTGGGGTTTGGCCCAAAACGCATCGAAACCGTCGATACTCGAAGATTCCCCGCAGGGGAGTGGCAGGGCCGTCTCGCCCGCGGTTTCGGTGCATGGACGAGGGCCCCTGCCGTCCGCAGACGGTCAAATTTGGGTTGAGGCCGCCTCTAGAGCGAGGATGCCACGGCGGCACCGGGGCGAAGGGTGCGGAGATCGTGGAGCACGCGCAGGCTCTCGCGGAGGTAAACGTCCAATTTGCCGTAGCGGGCGTCGTCATGCGGCTCGCCGTCACCCTCCGCGTCCGGGTCGGAATCGGGGTCGTCCTCATCGCTCGACGCCGCCTTGATCCGGGGAGGGGGAGGCGGGGCGACAAAGAATTCGGTGAAGGTGTAGGCGGAGCTGGCTTCGAGCGCCTTGCGGGCCTCCTTGGAGCGTTCGTTGAAGGCTTTGTCGGCGGCCTTGCCGGCGCGCCGCTCCTCGAGATTTAGCGAGATGCTTTTCTCGGCCTGGCGTTCTTTGAAGCGTTCGATTGATTGACGGAGCAGATCGAACTCGGGGAGCTTGGCCATGCGGTCGGCGCTGCGTTCGCGGAGCATGACCAGATCGGAAGGGGGGATGGGGGTGGCGTCGAAAAAGCTGGTCGAGATGTCGTCCCAGGGGAGGGCGCGGGGGAGGTCTTGTTCACCGATGGGGAGGAACTCATCGATCGAGGGGATGACCAGATCGGGCACGACGCCCTTGAGCTGGGTGGAGGCGCCGTTGGGCAGGTAAAACTTTTGCACGGTGAGTTTGGAGGCTCCGGTGACGGCTCCCTGGCGCTGACGTGGCGGGATGACGCGGTCCATCTCGATGATGGTCTGGACGGTGCCTTTGCCATGGGTGGAGGTGTCGCCGATGACGATGGCGCGCCCGTAGTTTTGCAGAGCTCCGGCGACGATTTCCGAGGCCGAGGCGCTGAAGCGGTCGGTGAGCACGACGAGGGGGCCGGGGTAGGCGACGGCGGGGTCGGTGTCTTCGTCGATCTTCACCTCGCCGGCGTAGTTCTTCACCTGGACGACCGGTCCGTAGGGGATGAACAGGCCGGCGAGGGACACGGCTTCGGAGAGCAGGCCGCCGCCGTTGCGGCGGAGGTCGAGGACGAGGCCCTCGATGTTCTCGGTTTTGAGGCGCTTGATGAGTTCGGCGATGTCGTCGGTGGCGGAGTTTTGGCCGGTGGCTCCCTCGCGGTCCCGGCCGTAGAAGGTCGGCAGGGTGATGACGCCGTAGGGCCTGGTCTGACCGTTCGAATCCGGGACTTGGAAGACGGCGGCGTGGGCGCGGGCGGAGTCCAGGTTGATCAGGTCGCGGACGAGGGTGATCTCCTTGCGGACCGCGGTGTCGGCGGCGTCGGCGGGTTGGACGAGGAGACGCACCTTGGTGCCTTTTTCGCCGCGGATGAGCTGAACGATGCGACGCAGCTTCATGCCGACGATTTCGACGAACTCGCCGTCGTCCTGGGCTACGGCGAGGATTTTGTCGTTGGGCTGGAGCAGGCGCGAGAGATCGGCCGGGCCGCCGGG
Organism: Opitutaceae bacterium; assembly: GCA_044371245.1. Lineage (GTDB taxonomy): Bacteria > Verrucomicrobiota > Verrucomicrobiia > Opitutales > Opitutaceae > IMCC26134_A. The sequence continues at coordinate 549 of JBILUB010000272.1, read as the reverse complement.
GATGATCTCCTTTAGGACGCAGACGTCATCGTCGAGACTGAGGAGAGCGCCGATGCCAAAGAGTTGGAGACGCATGTTGATCCCGAAATCTTCGAAGCTAGCGGGGGCGAGATAGTTGGAGTGGGGGTCGTAGAGATTGGCGATCGAGGTGAGAAAGACCTCGACGACGTCGCCGGCGTCGAAGTCGTCGAGATTACGCATCAGGCGTTCGTAGCGTTTGCTGATCTTGGCCCGTGCGTCGTCGAGGGATTTGTTGTTGAGAAGCTCTTGGAGCAGCTCGAAGCGGAGTCGTTTTTCCCAGAGGTCGTCGGCCGCGGCGGCGTCGGCGGGGAAGGGGAGTTCGCGGCGGTCGACTTGGTAGGTGGCGTCGGTCGTGAAGTCGAAGTCCTGGCCGAGACGGGTGTTGATCCAGGCCACGCGGTCGCGGACGCGTTGTTCGTAGCGGGTGTAGATGGCGAAGGCCGGTTCGAGCCGACCGAGCGTGGCGAGGTTCCAGTAGAGCGATTCGGGGCGGTTGCGTTCCTGGAACTCGGCAAGGTCGCTCTCCAG
>JBILUB010000121.1:0-7029 GCA_044371245.1 Opitutaceae bacterium | reverse complement strand
CGCCTCCGAGTCTCCCCTCGATCCGCTGCCCGACTACCGCCCCGGCCACGGCCCCGCCCGCTACTGGCGCGACCGCGCCACCGGCGCCCACCTCGGCTTCATCGGCGCCATCACCACGTCCGATTTCTGCGCCTCGTGCAACAAGCTGCGGCTCACCGCCGACGGCAAACTCCGCCCCTGCCTCGGCCGCCACGGCGAACTCGACCTCAAGTCCGCCCTCGCTTCCGCCACTCCCGACGCCGCCTTGGCGGCGCTTCTCTCCCAGGCGATCGACGCCAAACCCGAGACCCACGAATTCACCGCCGGCTACGCCCCCGCCCGCCCCATGACCGCCCTCGGCGGCTAGGAGTCCCGATGAGTATGAGCACCCTGCCGCTTAAATCCGAGGCCGCTCCTTCGCTGCCCGCCTGGCGCGCCTTCGACGATCGCTGGCAACTCCGCAGCTTCGACGTCGGGCTCACCGGCGGTCTGCTTGGCGGCACCGCGCTCGCCGGCTTCGGTGCCTGGATCACGCTCGGGGCCCTCCGCCTCGTGCCCTTCGACTTGAGCGGCGTGCGCGTGCCTTTGCCTGTTTTCGCGACCGTGGGCGCGATCTTCGCGCTGGCCGGGCTCACCATCGCCACTCGCGCCCTCACCGCCTGGGCCCGGGCCCGTCTCGCCGCTTCACGACGCCGCGAGTCCCCGGGCGATCACGCCCTCGTCGACCATCCCTGGGACCCGGAGCAAAGCATGGCCAACCCTTGGTCCGCGGTCCTGCGGCGCGCTTTTTGGTCCGTCTTTCTCGCCCTCTTTTTCACCCCCGCCGCCTGGCTGTTTTTCCAAGACTCCGTCCCGCTGCTCTTTCGTCTGCTCATCGCCGTCTTCGGCCTCGTCGTCCTTTGGTTGTTCTACCTCACCCTGAGAGCCGCCCTGCGCGCGTCCAAGTTTGGCTCCTCGGTCTTGCTCTTCCCCACCTTCCCGCTTCGACCCGGATCCTTCGTCGACTTGCGCTGGCGCGTGCCGCGGAACTGCCGCCAGGCCTCGGGCGGCCACTTTACCCTGCGGGTCATCGAGGAGCGGCTTGTTCGCGAATCGGTCCACGGCCGACGGCGGGTCAACCGCACCCGTACCCAGCTCTGGGCCACCCGTCTGGTCCTGACCGAGCCCGTGCTTTTCCGCCCGCACGACGAGTTGCCCCTGTCCTTCGCCCTGCCCGCCGACGCCCCCGGCACCTGGCTCGCGGGCGGGGAGTCCGTCCGCTTCTGGGAGCTCGCCGTCGAGCTGGATCTCGAGGGCCTCGATTTTCGCGAGTGCTACCTCGTGCCCGTCTACCACGAACGGTCCACTGCCTGAGTGCATTCCGGCCCGCCGGGCCTTACCCTCCACCCATGCTCCAAAAACTCGGTCACTGGGCCTGGATCGGCGGCGCGTCCCTCGCCGGCATCGCCGGCATGGTCAACGCCATCGGCTACCTCAGCTACAGCCACCAGGCCGTCACCCACCTCACCGGCACCACCACCCTGCTCGGCGTCGCCTTGCGGAGCCGCGAGCTCCCGGACGCGCTCCACCTCGGGGGCGTGATGTTCGCCTTTTTCCTCGGCGCGGCCCTCAGCGGCTTTGTCATCCAGCGCCAGACTCTGCGCCTCGGGCGTCGCTACGGCGCGGCCCTCGCCATCGAGGGCTGCCTGCTCGCCCTCGCCGCCCTGTGCCTGCGCCACCAACTCACCGTCGGCGCCTACCTCGCCTCCCTCGCCTGCGGGCTGCAAAACGCCATGGCCACCACCTACAGCGGAGCGATCCTGCGCACCACCCACGTCACCGGGCTCGTCACCGATCTGGGCTCCGCGCTCGGCCACGCCCTCCGCGGGCTCCCCGTCGACCTGCCCCGCGTCCGTCTCTACGCCCTCGTGCTCCTCGCGTTTCTGCTCGGAGGCACGCTCGGCGCCGCCGTCTTTGGCCTCGCCGGCACCGACGCCCTCTTTTACCCCGCCGGCCTGATCCTGATTGTCGCGACCGCCTACACCTCCTACGCCCACCACACCCGCCGTCGGGCGTGACTGCACGCCATCCGGCGCGCTCCGCCCGCCCCCGATTCCGTCGATGACCCTTCTCTACTTCGCCCAGGCCAGACAACTCGCCGGCCTGCCCTCCGAGACCTTGCCCGGTTCCGCGCCGCTTCGCCCGGAGCAACTGTGGGAGGAGATTCTCCGCCTGCATCCCGAACTCGCGCCCCTGCGTCCCTGCACCCGACTCGCCAGAAACGGACGTTTCGCCGATCCGGAGACCGTTTTCCAACCCGGCGACGAGATCGCGCTCATCCCCCCGGTCTCCGGCGGTTGATCCACGCCTCCGCTCCCCTCTTCCCGGCCCCGCCTTACCCGCCGATGTCCGAAAATCCTCCGTCCACCCCTTCGGAAAACAGCCCCGCACGCCTCGCCGCCCAGCCCGGGCACCTCTACGTCGTGGCCACACCCATCGGCAACCTCGCCGATCTCACCGAACGCGCCCGGCTCATTCTCTCCACCGTCGATCTCGTCGCCTGCGAGGACACCCGCACCACCGGTTCCCTCCTTACCCGCCTCGGCCTCCATCGCCCGCTCGTGCCCTACCACGACCACAACGAGACCGCCGCCGCCGACCAGCTGCTGGCCAAACTCCGCGAGGGCAAATCCATCGCCGTCGTCTCCGACGCGGGCACCCCCGCCATCAGCGACCCCGGCTTTCGCGTCGTCCGCGCCTGCCGCCGGGCCTCGCTCCCGGTCGTGCCCATCCCCGGATGCTGCGCCCTGGCCGCCGTGCTCAGCGCCAGCGGCCTCCCGTCCGATGGTTTCCTTTTCGCCGGCTTCCTCCCGCCCAAGACCAGCGCCCGCGTCGCCTTCCTCCAGAAGTATCAGGATTTCGACTACACCCTGGCGCTCTACGAGAGTTGCCACCGCATCGAAAAGTTCGCCGCCGAGATCGTGGCCACCCTCGGCCCCGACCGCGTCGTCTGCCTCGCGAAGGAGGTCACGAAGCTCCACGAGCTCTTCCTCGTCGGACCCGCCGGGGAGGTCGAGCGACGCCTCGCCCGCTCCAGTCTCAAGGGCGAGTTCGTCGTCCTCGTCGCCCCCGCCTCCTTCGTTTTGTAGATCCGCCCCCGCCGAAAAGATGCCGCGCGATCACTTCGAGGCGGCCCGGACGAGGGATTGCCCCCGGCGCAGCACCGCCCAAGCGCCCAGCGCCAGCCCCGCGCTCAGCGCCACGAACCAATCGCCCCATCGCACGTAGAGCGAGTGCAGACCGAGGAAGCGCGCGTCCCGTGTCACCGTCAGCGTCGCACCGCCGCGGAAATAGACCGTCCCCTCCTCGCCGCGCACCCGGCCCCCGCGTTCCCCGGGCTCGGTCGACACCTCCCCGCTCACCGGATCGCGCGTCAGCACCGCGCGGATCGCCCCGCACTCGTCGATCCACCCGCTCCAACCCGCGTTGCCCGCCCGCAACACCGGCCGCCGCGTCTCCACCGCGCGCAGCACCGAGTGCGCGGCGTGCTGGTAGGCCGCCGCACCCTCGCCGAACCAACCGTTGTTCGTGTTGACCACCAGCACCTCCGCCCCCGCCGCCACGCTCTCCCTCGCCAAAGCCGGGAAGATGTCCTCGTAACAGACCAGCGCGCCCAGCCGGGTCGCGCCTTCCCGCTCCGCCCAGCCCCGGCCCACCGGCACCTCCACCAATCCCGCCCCGGCCCCCGCCGAAAAATCCCCGCCGATCGGCACCACTTTCTCCAGCCACCCCAGCAGCGGCCGCAGCGGCACATACTCGCCGAAGGGCACCAGCCGTCGCTTCGCGTAAAAGTCCGCGGCGATGCCTCCTTCGGGCGTGGCGAGGAAGACGCCGTTCCACCAACGCTCCTCCGGCGTATCCAGATTCTCATACGCCACCGAGCCCAGCACCAGCGGGCGCCCCGCCGCGGCCGTCAGCCGCTCCACCCAGTTCTCCATGCCCTCGTCGCCCCGGACCGCCAGCGGCGTCGTCGCCTCCGGCCAAAGCACGAGATCCGGCCCCAGTCGGGCGACTTTCAGCGTCTCCGTCTCCAGGGTTTCCAGGATGGCGTCAGCCTGCGCCGGATCCCACTTCACCGTCTGCGGGATGGCCGGCTGCACCACCCCGACCGTGGCCCACAGGCGATGAAACCTCGCCCGGTTGAAGGTTTCCCGCGCCGTCAGCAACAGACACCCCAGCAGCAGGACCATCGCCGCGATAAACTCGGGGCAACGCGTCCGCGCTCCCACGCCTTCCGGCGCGCCCTGCTCCGCCGACCACATCCCCCGCAACAGTTTCCAAGCGTAGGCCGCGAAGGCCACGTTGACCGCCACCAACACGAAACTCACCCCCCAGGCTCCGGTGTAGGCGGCCGGTTGCAGTACGCTCAAACGCTCCCACTGCGTCGCCGCGAGACTCAGCCAGGGAAAGCCGCTCAACAACCAGGTCCGCGTCCACTCGATGACGACCCACGCCCCGGCCAGTCCCAGCACCGCCAGCACCCTTTGCCCCCAGTGCCTTCCCTCCAGCCGCGGCATCGTCCAACGCACCGCCACGAACCAGCTGCCCACCCACGCGCCCACCACCGGACCCAAAAGCAGCAAGCCCGCCCAGGTGACGTGGCGCAGCCAGCCGAGAGTGAGCGTCCAGGCCAGCGCCTGCGCCGCGAAAAGGGTCCAGAGAAACAGCCGCCAACGCGGGGCCCGGTAGGCCCAGAACACCGCCGGCGCCGCAAAAACGTAGGCTAATTCCGGATACCGGGAGGGCGGCATCATCGCCACCGTGGCCACCGTCGTGCAGACGAAGACCACCGCCGCGCTCACTTTTTCTCCCTGCCGGCCCCACCAGCTCGTGTCCTCTCCCGGAACGCGGGCGGGATACTCGACGGCGGCGGCGGAGGGATCGGGAGCGGAGCGCATGGTCTGCCCCCACCGTGCGGGACGCGACCCGCCCACTGCAACCCTGTGCCGCGGTCTCGGGCCGGGCCTATCCACGCGCTCAGCCGGCCTCTGTTCTTGCGCCTTACCCTCCCCGTCCCTTGCGTAAAGCCACGCATGTCGCGTCGTCCCGTCCCCCTCCGCCCGACTCCGCGCGCGCTGCTCGCCGGCTTCCGTCTCGTCTGCCTCCTCGCCTGCCTCGAGCTCACCGCCTACTCCGCCACTCAGCGAGCCTTCGTGTTCGTCGGGCTGTCCGCCAGCGAGACACAGGCCGCACGTCTCGCCGAAACCGCCGCCAGTTTGCGCGAGTCCCTTCTTCGTCGCGGCTTTGCGCCGGACGAGATCACGATCCTCGCCCACCAGCCGACCCGCCCGCTCCGGCGCGAGACGCTGCTCGGTGCGCTCGCCCCGCACCCGAAAGCCTCCCCGGAGGACGAGACCTGGCTCATCCTGCTCGGCACCTCCGCTCCCGATCGCTCCGGACAGCCCAGCTTCCAGATCCCGGGTCCACGCCTCACCGCCTCCGATTTCGCCGACGCCGTCACCCGTCTGCCCGGTCGTAAGTTCGTCCTCGTCGGCACCTCCGGCAGCGGCGCCTTCCTGGCGCCCTTGCTCGAACTGCCCGGGGTCGAGGCCGTCGCGGCCACCGCCGATTCCGGCCAGGTCAACGAACCGCGTTTCCCCCTCTTCTGGGCCGACGCGCTCGCCGCCGATCCTCGCGCCGACTTCCCCGCGCTCGCCGCTCGGGCCGCCCGCCGCGTCGCCGACTTTTACACCGACAACTCCCTCGCTCAGGGCGAAACCGCGCGCCGCATCGATCGGACCTCCGGCCGCATCATCGAAGCACCATTCCCCCTCGGCGAGGGCGACGTGGTAACGCCCTCCGCCGTCGCCTCCGCGCCCGCTCCCGGCTCCGCCCGGCCCACCGGGATCGACATCAGCCGCATCGAGATTCCGCGCCCCTCCGCCGACGCTTCCGAGGCCGAGCGACGCGCGGCCGACGAGGAGTCCCGCGCCTTGCTCGCGGCCGCCCGCGCCGCCGCGCAGGGATCACCCCACCCCGCGCTCATCCTCCGCACCGAACTCGACTTGCTCGTCGCCTCCGATTTCTCCGTCCGCGAATCTTGGCGCTCACGGGCCTACCTGCGCGACGGCGAGGCCCTCGACGCCTTCGGCAGCCTGCTGCTGCCCTCCGATCCCCCCTTTATCCAGTCCAGCCTCCTCTCGGCCCGCATCATCCTCCCCGACGCTTCGCAGGTTTTGCTCCTGCCCGCCGGCCGTTCCGCCGACCTCCCCAACCCGGAGAAAATCGGCCCCGGATCCTCCCTGCTCCCGTCCCGGAACGGCACCTTCGAGCTCCCCGACCTCGTGCCCGACTCCGTGGTCGAGCTCGAGTGGCGGACCGAGCGCCGCGGCGACGGCTCGCTCCCCGAGTTTTTTCACGAGTGGCCCCTCGCCCGCCCCTTCCCCCAGCGTGCGGTTTCGCTTCGCGTCACGCTCCCGTCGGCCGAGCGCTGGCGCCTCTTCGCCCCAAACCTCCCCGCTCCCCTCCCCCCCGCGCCTGGATCCGCCGAGACGGCCACCACCTGGGAGCTGACCGAAATCCCCGCCCACCAGCCCTTGCCCCACGACCCGCCGCCCCGCGCCTCATTCCCTTGGTTCGGCGTCAGCTCGGTCGCCACCTGGACGGACTTCGCCGCCTGGTATCGCCGCCTCGCCGCCGACAGCGACCGCGCCGGCCCCGGAGTCGAGTCGCTCGCCGCCGAGCTCGCCGCCGCCCACCCCGATCGCGCCGGTCGCCTCCGCGCCGCGTACGAGCGCGTGGCCGCCCTCCGTTACGTCGCCATCGAGCTCGGCGTCGGCGCCTTTCGTCCCCGCAGCCCGGAGCAGGTCTGGCGACAGCGCTACGGCGACTGCAAGGACAAGGCCGGCCTCCTGGTCGCCCTCCTCACCCGCCTCGGCATCCCGGCCGAGTTTGCCCTCGTCAATCGCTTCGACACCACCTTCACCGACTTCCCCGGCTGGCAGTTCAACCACGCCCTCGCCCGCGTCCCCGCCGACCCCGCCGCCGGCCAGCCCCACGACCTCTGGCTCG
>JBILUB010000380.1:0-3102 GCA_044371245.1 Opitutaceae bacterium | reverse complement strand
ACTCGAGGTCGAAGCCGGTCTCGTCGGTGGAGGCGTCGGTGTAGGTCAGGGTGACGGCCGAGGTGGAGGTGGCGGCGGCGGAGACGTTGGTGGGAGCGGCCGGGGCGCTGGGTCCGCCGGGGAGGCCGCCGGCATCGTTACGGCCATCGAGCTCGAGGAGGTAAGCCTTGAGGTCGTTTTGTTCCGCGCTGGAGCGGGCGAGGACGCGACGGTGGGCGTTGGCGGCGGTGAGGCGCTGGGGCGTGATGAAGACGAAGCTGTCGAGGAAGAAGTCGGCGCCGGTCTGGGTGAAGACGACGGTGTTGGTGGTGCCGGCGGTCATGGCGACGTTTTCGACCAGCACGCGGACGAAGGTCTGTTGCGTGGGGCTGGGGATGGTGAAGGTGTAGTTCGTGCCGTTTACGGTGAGGCGGCCGGTGGTGGTGAGGGACTTGGCGGAGGCGCGGAACTCGACCATACCGGTGCCGGCGGTGCTGCCGCCGTCGACGTTGCTGAAGGTGACGCGTTGGTTGGTGTTGCCAAGGTTGACGAAGTTGCCCTGGGCGGCGGCGTCGTAGTTTTGGGTGAGGCCGGAGGCGAGGGCGGCGCCGCCGGCGCGGGTGCCGGTCTCGGCCTGGATGACGTTACCGCCGGCGATCTTGAAGATCTCGTCGAAGTTGACCGCCGAGCCGTCGTGGAAGAAGGGAGCTCCGTCCCAGACGCCGAGGGTGGTGGGAACGTCGATGCCGGTGAGGGTGGCGTTCAGGCGTTTGCCGGAGGTGGTGCGGAGGGTGCCCACGTTGCTGAGGGAGGGGTTGGTGCCGACGGTGGAGTTGGTGTAGCCGGTGGAGGGGACGTGGCAGGTGGCGCAGGAGAGGGCCGAGCTGTTGAAGAGATCGCGGCCGCGGATGGCGGCGGCGCTGAGGTTGCCGGCGCTGTTGCGGTGGGGGCTGCGGGGGAGGGCGGAGACGTCGAGGGAGGTGAGGTAGGCGGCGAGGTCGGCCATGTCGGGGTCGCCGGCGTTGGAGGCGCCGAGGGGGGCGTTCGGGGTGACGCCGTGGGGGAAGCCGGTGCCGCCGAACTCGTCGACGATATCGATGACGAAGTCCTGGAGTTCGTTGAAGTTGGCGGTCCAGTGGACGTTGCCATGGCCGAGGCCGGCGCGGCCGCGGAGGTCGGTGGTGTTGCGGAAGCCTTCGCCGCGTTGGGTGAAGTCCCAGACGCGACCGTCGTGACCGCCGTCGATGTGGCAGGAGGCGCAGGAGATGTAGCCTTCGAAGCTCATGCGGTTCTCGCCGTTGGGGCCGCCGTTGTCGTTGGCGTTGTAGAAGATCTTTTTACCGCGGAAGACGGCGTCGGGGAGTTTCTCGGAGACGCGGGTGACGACGCGGGTCTGGTTGGGGGCGCGGTCGCCGGAGCGGATGAAGCCGGCGAGGTTAACGACGGTGACGGAGCGGCCCATGAGGTTTTGGGCGAAGAGGCGCTTGGTGGTGTCGTCGTAGAGGAGGCCCTGGGGGGCGAGGTCGGTGCCAACGCGCCAGGTGGGCTGTTTGTTGGGGATGTGGGCGCCGTTGGAGCGGATCTTGATGTTGTCGAAGACGGCGACGTTGTTGGAGCCTTGGAGGGAGACGAAGGCGTAGTCGTTGAGCTGGGTGAAGGCGATGGCGCTGGGGGAATCGGAGTTGTCGATGTCGATGCGGAAGTTTTCGCCGTCGTTGTTGTCGATGGCGGGCTCGACGTTCGTGTTCAGGTTAATGCGACCGGCCATGGCGCGCACGGTGTTCTCGGGGTCGAGGGTGCCGTTTTCGGTGCCGCTGCCCTTGAAGACGAGGCCGCGCTCGGTGTTGGCCTTGACGGCGGTGTACCAGGCGAAGTCGCCGGCGGGGTCGATGGTGATGGCGGAGAGGAAGTTGGGCACGCCGCGGCCGAGGGCGGCATTATCAGCCTCGCCGCGGGGGCCGCGGTCGCGGGCGAGGCGGATGGTGCGGGTGAGGGCGAGGCTGGAGGCGTTGGCGGCGTTGATGTCCCAAACTTCGCCGTGGTTCACTTCGGAGATGAAGCGGGTGACGAGGACGCGTTGGCCGTTGCCGGAGATGGCGATGGCGCGGGGGGTGGGGCCGAGGGCGAGGCGACCGGTGATGGGGGCGGCGCTGGAGCCGGTGAAGCCGTTAGATCCGGTGGCGTTGAAGCGGAGGAGTTGGCCGTGGCCGGGGTTGGCGTTGGCGGTGGTGTCGTGGGCGCGGCCGGTGGTGGTGACGTAGATGGCCTGGCCGTTGGGGGAGGCGGCGACGCCGATGGGGCCGGCGCCGTAGCCGAGCGCGAAGGTGGTCCTGAGGGCGCCGGTGTTGGAGATGACGGCGATGAGATCGGCGTCGAGGCAGGCGACCCAGAGATTATCGTTGGAGTCGACGGCGATGGAGCGGGGGTCGACGGAGGCGGTGCCGAGGCCGAGGAGGGAGGCGAGGTCGATCTCGGCGCCGAGGGTGGGGTTGGCGGCGGCGGGGTTGAACCAGGCGATGGAGTCGTTGTCGGGGTTGACGGTCCAGAGGCGGCGGGAGGTCCCGGAGCCGGTCATCGCCTTGGTGGAGGACTGGGTGGGGCGGGGGCCGGTGGGAGCGGTGGCGACGGTGATGACGCTGGTCTCGGAGGAGAGGTTGGCGGTGGCGACGGACTCACGAACCTGGATCTTCGCCTCGTAGTGACCGGCGGCGGTGTAGGTGTGGGTGTAGGAGGTGGCGGAGCCCCAGTTGGTCAGCGGGGTGCCGTCGCCGGGGGAGAAGCGGTACTGGAGGGAGGCGGAGCCTTCGGGGTCGCTGGCGCCGACGGAGAAGGTGACGGGGGTGTTAGGGGCGACGGGGGAGGCGGAGGCGGTGAAGCTGTTGATCACCGGGGGCAGGTTGGCGGTGGTGGTGGCGCCGGTGGAGAAGCGGAAGCTGTGACCGACGATGCCGTTACCGACGGCGTCTTTGATGCCGTTTTCGACGATGACGACCTCGTACTCGGCGTTGGCCGCGAGGTTTTGTTTCGGGGTGATGGTGAGCAGATCTTGATCGGAGAAGGCGATGAAGGAGTCGACGGGGGTGGTGGAGCCGACGCGGCGGAGGATGACGGTCTGGCCGTTGA
>JBILUB010000276.1:0-3937 GCA_044371245.1 Opitutaceae bacterium | reverse complement strand
TTGATGATGGAGCGGGTCTCGAGCGTCTCGTGGATCATGACCACGATGGGGGCGCCGAGGGGGAAATTCGTCTGGCCGGGGCGGGGGAGGTGGTAACCGACGTAGGGGCGTTTGGTATCGGGGGCGGCTTGATGGGCCCAGATGCCGATGCCGTCTTTACCGGTGAACTTGTAGCCGCCGGTGATCAGCAAGTTGCCCAGGGGCATCATGTGCTGGGTGGCGTCGAGGGCTCCGGTAACGGAGCCGGAGGGGCGGGGGACGAAAACGTCGGAGAAGCCGGCGGGGGCGACGCCGTTGCCCTCGAGGTCGAAGACCATTTCGACCTGGCGGGTCTCGAGATTAACCTTCGTGCCGCAGCTGAAGGCGTAGTTGTCCTGGAACTGGATGTAAGGGAAGCTGTTGACGTGGGCCATCGGGATCGAGGCGACGATCCGGAGGTCGGTGGGGTCGCTGAAGTCCACCATGTCTAGAGACTTGGTGTCCTGGCGCATGAGGATGAGGTAGTGTTCCCAAATGGCGGCGAGGTAGGCGCCGGTCGCGCCGGTGAGCTTGTCGAGCAGGATGGGCGGACGGGCCGGGGACTGGAAAACGGGCGCGAGGTCGAGCGTGGCGACGCCGGTGTTGGTGGCGTCGGAGGCGACGATAAAAAGGTTACCTAGGATAAAGGATTTGCCGGTGATGCCGGTCTGGCCGCGCAGGTCCCACTGGATCAGGGTCTGGTCGATGGTGTTCGAGGCGCGGTAGAGCCAGCCGAGCCCGGTGTCGGCGCCGTACTGGAGCCAGACGTGGGGCATGTTCCAAGGGTACTGGGTGGCATCGTTGGTGCCTTGGCTGTTGGCCGCAGTCGGAACCGGGGGGGAGAAACGGTTCGTATAGCGCTCGCCGGTGGCGGGATCGATGCCGCGGTGGAAGTAGGCGTGAGAGCCGATTTGATCGCCGGGGAAATCAACCGACTGACCGTTGGACTCGTCGAGGAGTTTGGTGAAGGAGTTGAGCTGGGTGATGTTGTTGAAACGCCATTTCCGCTCGAACGCTCCAGCGACGTTAACAGAATAGAAATCGCCGTCGAAGTAGGTGATGGCCGTGACGCGATCGAGGCCCACCGCGCGGTAGTAGAGGCGGCCGGGTTGGAGCGTCTGGTTATGCGGGAACTGCGGCGGGAAAGTGGTGGGCCAAGTGGTCTGGGCCGAAGCCGTGGTGGCTAGAGCGAGGGCGACGAGGGCGGCTCGGAGGGGGCGGCAGGAGGACATGGGCGGAGTTTTGGGCGTTGGGGATCTGCTAACGGGTAACTAGACGCGAACCGAGAGCGTCCGATAAATTCGGATACACCACGGGTAGCGGCTCGCCAGTGTCGTCGGCAGACTGGGGTTAACGACGAGGTCGGGGATGGGGCGGGGGTCTAAGACTGGGGTAGGACGACGCATGGAAGGCGAGGACTGTTTATAATTCAAACGATTTATCCTCAATGGCCAGTCGGCCGCGGGTGAAGACATTGTAAATCCTTGGCGGCGTAAGAAAATGCGTGGGGAAATTTACGAGCGTCGGTGTTCTGTGATAGCTCCCAAGGGTTTGGGCGATCCGGTGGGGGCCGCGGTTAGGCGGCTGGAGGCGAAAAGTGCAGCGGGAGGGGGGCGAAGTGGTTCCGGAAAGATGGGCCTGGAGGCTTGGGCCTACGATCAGGGGATGGGCGCCGGGATCACTTGCGCGTGCGCGGGGTGTACGCCCATCAAGGCTTTTCCTCTCGACCCCACCCCACCATGAAAAAGCTCCGCCTATTGCTGGCGGGTGTCTTGCTCGGCTCCGCCGCGCTTTTCGCCCAATCGATCGACCCGGTCTCGTCTCTCCCGATCTTCACCACGGAAGGACGGGTGTTGACGCCCGCACATCTGCCGAGCGGACGGGTGGAGCTGGGCGGGGTGGTATTTGAAGTCGACCCCGCCGCCGTGGTGCACCGAGCCGGTTCGGCGCGCGATACACGGGTGATCTACTCCGCCGCCTCGCCGGCGCCGGCGCCGCAGGTCGCCTTTTTGCACACCTTTCATCCCGGCCGCGGGGTGAACGATTACCGTGCGGCGGTCGCGCAGGCCCTGCGAAACCTTGAGCTGCCGCCGGCGCCGCCGATTCTTTTCACCTATGAAATGCACTTTACCGACGGTGAGGTGGTGGACTTCCCCGTGCGTTGGGGTGAGTCGATCGAGGACTGGTATCGGGTGCAGACGGTGGCCCCGCTTTTTTGGGCGCGCGACGCGGTGGTGAAACCGATCGACGCGGCGCGGCGCGAGTTTGCCGCCACCTACGCGGCCGTCTGGCCCAATCCGCGTCCGGAAAAGGCGCTCAAGGAGATCCGCCTGCGACCCTCGCCCGAGAACTGGGTCGATTACGGGGAGTCCTTGATTCTGGCGGTCAGGCCCCTGGCCACGCCGGCCCAGCCGGGGCGGGCCTACTTCGTGGATGCCTCGCCCATCGGCAAGGACGAGGGCCCGGGCAGCTTCGACCAGCCTTTTGGCAGCGTGCAGCGCGGCATGGATGCCCTGAGGGCGGGGGACACTTTGTATTTGCGCGGCGGATACTACGCGCTGGACCGGGTGGCCTCCTTGAGCGGACCCGGCGGAGCGGAGGGCCGCTGGCTCACGATCTCGGCCTATCCGGGCGAGACGCCGGTCATCGACGGCCGCGGCGTGCTCTACGACGCGAGTCGCCCGCAGTTTAACGGGGAGAACTCGCCCGGACCCTCCTACCAGCGGGACATGGGCGTGATCGCGGCGCATGACATTCCGGGCGGCCATGTGCGCATCCAGGGATTGCTGGTGCAGAACAGTCTGCGCACGGGCATCTCGGCCGATGGGTATTTCCTCTGGGCGGATCGCACGGGCAAGGAGCGGCCGCGCTTCGTGGACGTGTCGTTCAACACGACCTACAACGTTCGCGAGATGTCGATCAGCGTAAAGTTCTGGGATGACGTCACGGTCAACTCGAACCGGGTGCTGCGCTCGCACTCCGAGCGCATGGTTTTCTCCACGCGGGGCGACAAGCGTTATGGACTGGAGCTGCCCGAGGGCTCGTTGATGAACATGCGCAACCACAGCCAGGAGGCGATCGATTTGACCAACAACGACCGCTTCGAGATCGCCTACAACGAGGTCTACGGCGGCGGCAAGGAGGCCATCGATTGCATTTCGGTCCGGAATGGCGTGATTCACCACAACACGGTGGATAGCGCGCTGAACGGCATCTACATCGACGCTTGGGCGGAGCCGATCGAGAACCTGAAGATCTACCGCAACTTTATCCGCAACGCCTTCGCCGGCGTGCCCTGCTCGACCGAGGGCTCGAACAACCTGATCAATTTCGAGATCTACGAGAACATCATCGTGGATTCCCACTCGGTGGGCATCGACATCACGGAGGCGACCTACAAGGCGAAGCCCGCCACGCTTCAGGGGCACTTGGTGCGCAACAACACCATCCACCGCTCGGGCTACCACGTCGATTCGATCGACTGGATGGGCGCGGGCATCGGCCTGGGCGGCTTCCCGGACAACCCCCACATCCGGGATTTCCTCATCCGCGACAACATCGTGACGGACAGCGCGCACACTCCGCTCAAGGCGAGCCTGCGCGGCCTCGAGGAGCGCAACATCCGTTTCGTGAGAAATCTGGTCTGGCCGGACGAGGACCGGGTGCCGGCGCGCCATGCCCAGCGCCGCCCCGAGCGCATCTGGGACTACGTGCGCGGCGAGGGTCTGATCGCCGCCGATCCGCTCTACGTCGATGCGGAGCGCGGCGATTTTCGCCTGCGCGAGGACTCGCCCGCGATCGGCGCCGCGACCGATGGTGGCGATCTCGGCGCTCTGCCCCGCGGCGTGGCCTGGCGTCCCGGTTTCGACTGGGTGGGGCGGCCCACCTACTTCTATCAGCCGGCGCCCGCGTGGCGGCC
>JBILUB010000119.1:0-7119 GCA_044371245.1 Opitutaceae bacterium | reverse complement strand
GGCCTGGGTGAGGCGGACGATGGGGAGGCGCTCGGCGGGCGCGTGGATCTTCGGGTGGATCAACTCGTCAAGGCGGCGGCGGGTGGCCTGGAACTCGGGCGACTGCTGTTGATCGAGCGAGCGGGGACGCGGGACAGGCACCTCGACCAACTCCTGGACCTCGCCGGGGTTGGCCTTGAGCACGAGGATACGGTCGGCGAGGAGGATGGCCTCGTCGAGGTCGTGGGTGATGAAGAGGATCGTGACGTCGACATTACGCCAGATCTCGAGCAGGTGGCTCTGCATCTGGGCACGGGTCTGGGCGTCGAGCGCGCCGAAGGGCTCGTCCATCAGGAGCACGCGGGGATTGGGCGCGAGGGCGCGGGCGATGGCGACGCGCTGTTTCATGCCGCCGGAGAGCTGGTGCGGGTAGCTGTCCTCGAACTTCGCGAGACCGACGAGGGAGATCCACTGGCGCGCCTCGGTCTCGGCCTGGGCGGCGGAGCGGCCGGCCATCTCGAGGCCGAACATGACGTTTTTCTTCACCGTGAGCCAGGGGAAGAGGGTGTAGCCCTGGAACACCATGCCGCGCTCGGGGCTGGGGCCCTGAGTCTGGCGGCCGTCGACCAGCATGCGGCCGCTGCTGGGATCATCGAGGCCGGCGAGGATGCGGATGAGGGTGGATTTGCCGCAGCCGGAGGGCCCGATCACGCAGACGAACTCGCGGCGGTGCACCTGGAAGGAGACGTCGCGCAGGGCGGTGATGGGGCCGTGCTCGCCGGCGAAGCGCCGGCAGAGCCGGTCGACCTCGAGGACCACGGGGCGCTGCTTGAGCTTGGCGAAGCGTTCGGCCACGGCCGGCGACTGCGTGCGGTAGTCGGTGGGTGAATACGGAGAAGGAGTCATCGGAGGCGGGCGCTCACAACTTGGAGGGAGCATCGGTCCGGTCGGGGAAGAGCAGCACATCGCGACCGGCGAAGAGGCGGCCGAGGAAGGTGCGGAAGCGGCTCGGGCGCGGGTTTTTCCAGGTGAAGAGGCGCTGGCCGAACCAGCCGAGGACCTGGTCGGTGACAAAGCCGATGACGCCGATGATGATGATGGCGGCGTAGACGTTGTCGAAGTTGCGATACTTGGCCTGCTGGTTGATGAAGAAGGTGATGCCGCTGGAGACGCCCACGACCTCGGCGACGATGAGGTAGGTCCAGGCCCAGCCGAGGAGGATGCGAAGGTCGTTGTAGAGGTCGGGCAGGCTGGCGGGGACGAGGACGCGCCAGATGAGCTGGCGCGGTTTGGCGCCGAGGGTCTGGGCGGCCTCGATCAGGCCGTTGTCGACCTTTCGCACGGTGTTGGCGACGACCAGGACCTGTTGAAAGAAGGTGCCGATGACGATGATGGCGATCTTGGGTTCGAGATGGATGCCGAAGATCGCGACCATGAGCGCCCCGAAGGCCGGCGCGGGCATGTAGCGCACGAAATCGACGAAAGGCTCGGTGAGTCGCGAGGCCGAGGCGTAGGCGCCGCAGAGGATGCCGAGCGGGACGCCGACGAGGGAGGAGAGCAGGAAGCCCCAAAAGATGGTGCGGATGCTCATCCAGAGGCTTTCGTGCAGCCATTTGTCGCCCTTCAGCACGGGCGCGGTGGTGAAGGCGGTGTAGAGGGCGCGGCCGACGGCGTGAGGGGGCGGGAAAAAAATCGGGTTGGCCGGCTCGCCGGCGGGCAGGACGGCGGCGGAGGCGGCGCGTTGGCGCTCGACGAGTTTGTCAAAGTCCTCGCGGGGGAGGAGCTGGCCGGGCTTTACCCAAGAGACGCCGGCCGGCTCGGTGATCTCCACCATCGGGTGCCAGAGCCAGGGCACGTAGGAGAACAGGCTCCAGAGCGCGAGCGGCAGCACGAAGGCCAGCACGCCGAGCAGGCGGCGGCGGCCGGGGGAGATCTCGGCGCGGATGGTGAACCAGCGGGACATGGCGGTAGGCGTAGGGCCGGCGTGGATACGCCGGCCCCGGGGGCCGTCCCGGGCGGGTGGTGCCGGGGACGGGCGCGGGGGGACGCGCGGGCGGGGACGCGTTTACTTCTTCAAGGCGTCGGCGGTGATGCTGGCGTCGTAGGAGGAGGGGATGTCCTGGGGCGCGGCGTAGACGCCGTTTTTCACGTTGAAGTCGTCGGCGATCTTGGAGGAGCCGGCGAGCGAGCCGAAGCCCTCGGCGGTGGAGGCCATGATTTTGTGGCCCTCGGCAAGGGTGAGGAAACGGGTGCCGGGCAGGAAGGCCTCATACTCCTTCAGGTCGACGCCGGCGCGGGCGGCCATGATCTTCACGCCGTCCTCGCGGGTGGCGGGATCATTCAGGTAAGCGACGACCTTGTCCCAGACGGAGGCGAACTTCACCCAGTCGGCGCGGCGCTCGGCGAGGCTCTGCGGGGTGACGACGACCGCGTCGTAGATCAGGCCGGGCTCGTTCGCACTGGTGTAGACGGCCTTGGAGCCGGGGACGGCCTTGAGGGCGGCGCCGGAGTTGGGCTGCCATGCGCCGATCGCGTCGACCTGGCCGGAGGCGAGGACCTGCGGGGTCTGGTTGGTGGGCGTGGGCACGAGCTCGACGTCGGACTCGGTGAGGCCGACTTTGGCGAGGCCGTTGAGCAGGAGGAGGTGTTCGACGAAGCCGATCTCGATGCCGACCTTCTTGCCCTTGAGGTCGGCGAGCGACTCGATGCCCGGGCGGGCGACGATCATGTCGTTGCCGTTGGAAAAATCGGTCAGCATGATCGCGACGTTTTTCGCGCCGCCGGCGGCGGTGACGAGCGCGTCGCCATTGGTCACGGTGACGGCGTCGACCTGGCCGGCGGTGAAGGCCTCCATCGAGGGGCCGTATTCGAACCAGAGGAGCTCGACCTCGACGCCGGCGTCCTTCCACCAGCCTTTTTGCTCGGCGATGGCGAGGGCGGTCCAGCCCGGCCAGTCGGAGTAGGCGACCTTGAGCGGGGCGGCGAAGAGCGAGGAGGCGGCGAGGCCGGCGGCGGCGAGGCCGGCGAGAGCGGAACGGTAGAGACGCATGGGTGGAGAGGTCGGATTTTTGGTATTACGAAATAACGGTTTCGTGTGAAGCATGGCACGTGCCAGCAGCGCCGGGTCCTAGGTGTCGCGGGGCCCGGGGGAGGGCGTCCGCTGGGCGAGGTAGGCGCGCCAGCCGCCGTGCCGGGTGATCTCCAAGGCGCCCGCGAGGGCCGCCGGCTCGCAGACAAAGCCCTTTACGAGGGTGCCATCGGCGAGCACGAGATTGCCGATGGCGAGCGGCGGGGGCACTTCGGCGGTGAAGGCGCCGAAAGCGGCGGGGGAGAGTGCCCAGATTTCGACCTCGATGCCGGGGCCGGCAAAGCCGGGTTCGCGGACGAGGCCGGGCTTGGCCGGAGCGGTTTGGGCGAGGGCGTAGAGGCGGTAGTCGGCGGCGCTGCGAGCACTGCCGACGAAGCGGGCACCGCGGGAGGTGAGTTGGTGATTCAGGGGTTGCCCGGAGAGGTGGGCGCCGACGACGGCGAGGCGGATTTCCGGTGCTTGGGCGGGGAGCGCGGGCGGGGTCTCGCCGAGGTAGCGGGCGCCGAGGGCGAGCAGGGGTGCGTCGTGCCAGGCGGGAGCGGCGAGGGTGATCCCGAAGCCGGGGCCGAAGGAGTAGCGTCCGGCGGGGAGGGCGATTCCGCACAGATCCAACAGATTCATAAAATTGTTGGTGCGGCCGAGGTTGGAGTTCAGCCGGACGGGGTCGGCGCGGAGTTGCTCCACGGTGTAGATCGTGCCCGCGGTGGGCAGGAGGAGGGCATCGATCGCGGCGAGCACACGGTCGGCGTCGCGTCTCAGCTGGGCGAGCCGATGGGTGGCGCGAAAGGCGTCGACGGCGCTGGCGGACCGGCCGCCGAGGATGATTTGCGCGACGGTGGGATCGATCCCGGCGCCGGCGGCGGCCTCGGGCGTGGCGGTATGCCGGGCGAGGAAGTCCCCCACCGCGACGGTACGCTCGGCGGTCCAGGGCCCTTCGTAGAGCAGGCGGGCGGCTTCGGCAAAGGGCGCGTAGTCGATCTCCACGATCTCGGCACCGAGTCCGCGCCAACGAGCGATGGCGGCGGCAAAAAGTTGCGGTGCCTCCGCGTCGCCGAACCAGTCGAGCTGATCCGGGCGAGGCACGCCGAGGCGCGGCCGGGCGGGTGTCGGGGGCGCGAGCGCGGGCGCGGGGCGGGAGAAGGGGTCGGCGGGATCGTAGCCTTCGGCCACCTCGAGCACGCGCGCGGCGGTGGCGATGTCGCGGGTGAAGAGGCTCACGCAGTCGAGGGAGCGACAAGCCGGGAGGACGCCCCGGGTGGAGAGGCGGCCGCGAGTGGGCTTGAGGCCGACCAGACCGTTGTACGCCGCCGGTACGCGGCCGGAGCCGGCGGTGTCCGTGCCGAGCGCAAAATCCACCAGGCCGGCGGCCACGGCCACGGCCGAGCCACTGGAGGAGCCGCCGGAGATGTAGTCGCGGTTAAACACACAGCGGGGGGCGCCGTGGGGGGAGCGGACGCCCACCAGGCCGGTGGCGAACTGGTCGAGATTGGTTTTGCCGAGGGGGAGCGCGCCGGCCGCGAGGAGCCGCTCCACGACCGCGGCGGAGGCGGGCGCCTCGCGGGCGTAGCCGGGGCAGGCGGCGGTGGTCGGCAGGCCCGCGAGATCGATGTTGTCCTTCACCGCGAAGCTGAGGCCCAGGAGCGGACCGGCGGGGGGCAGGGCGGCGACGCGCGCGGAGAGTTGCGCCGGAGTGTAGCGGTTTATCCAAACCGCCGGATCCTGGGCGTCGTAGGCGGCGCAACGGGCCAGCAGGGCGGCGGAGTCGGGCAGAGGAGCGGTCGGAGAGGACATGGGAGTAACACGATCTCAAGCATCCTTCACACCAACGGGGCGGCGAAAATCCGGCCCCCGGGCGACGGCGGCGGGAGCGCTAGGGGCTGTGACCGTGGGCGGCGCGTCGGCTTTGCCAGCGATAGAGGCTGGCGCGGTTGATGCCGAGCAGGCGGGCGGCCTGGGACATGTTTCCCTCGGCGACGGCGAGGGCGCGGGCGATGAGGAGGTCCTCGGCCTCGTCGAGCCGGAGCGGGAGCTCGGCGAGGAAGGTGCCGGCGGGGCTGGGTGCGTCGGCGGAGGGAGGGAGAGCGAAGTGCTCGGTACCGAGCTCGTCGCCGCCGGAAAGGAGCAAGGCCCGCTCCAGCAAATTTCGCAGTTCGCGGATGTTGCCCGGATAGGGATGGGAGAGCAGGCGTTGCAGGGCCTCGGGGCGGAGCAGGGGGGGAGGCCGTTTGAGCTCGGCGGCGATCTTTCGCACGAAGTGCTGGGCCAAGGCGGGCACGTCCTCGAGCCGTTCACGCAGGGGCGGAACGGCGATCGGATACTGGGCGAGACGGAAGTACAGATCGGCCCGGAAACGGCCTTCGGTGATCCGGGCGGACAAGTCCGCGTGGGTCGCGGCGAGGATGCGGGCGTGGAGCGGCCGAGCCTGCTCCGCGCCACGCGGGCGGAAGGAGCCGTCTTCGAGGACGCGGAGGAGGCGGGCTTGAAGGGAGAGAGGAAGATCGCCGATCTCGTCGAAGAAAAGAGTGCCGCGATCGGCCTGCTCAGAAAAACCGCGGCGAGGGCTTTCTCCGCGGGCGCCGCCTCCGGAGACGGCGCCGAAGAGGAGGATCTCGGCCTGGGCGCCATCGTCCGGCAGATCAGAGCAGTCCACGCGGACAAAGGGGCCGGCGGCGGCGGCTCCGCCAAAATGGATCGCGCGGGCGACCAACTCTTTGCCGGTACCGCTCTCCCCAAGGATCAACACGTGGGTACGGAGGGCGGCTTGGACGGCCTTGATGTCGCGGAGCAGGCGGCCAAACCGTTCGCCGCGACCGACCAGGCCGGCGAGGCTCCACTGTCTCGCCTCCGCATCGGAGAGGCGAGGAAGCTGGGAATCCGCCCGGGCGAGGGCCCGCTCGGCCGCCTCTCGGCGAGAAGCTTCCGCGCGGAGCTCCCGATTGGCCCGATCGAGGGCTGCGGTGCGGGCGGCGACCGATTTTTCCAGCCGATGGTTCGCGGAGCGGAGCATGGCGGCCGCGCGGGCCAGCCACAGCGGGTCGTCGGGCCGGAAACGGTCTCCGGGGGTAAAACAAAAGCGCCAGACCCGGCCGGCGATCGTCAACTCGCGAAGCAGTTGCCAGGCAGGGGCCGAAGGGGACGCGTGGCCCGTGGAGAAGACCGGCAACTCGGCGTCGGCGAGATCATCAATCCGCAGGTGCAAACCTCGCTCGGCCAGCGGCGCAAAAAGACTCTCGACCAAACGCTGGATATCGAAAACCGCCAGGGTCCAGCCCGCCGGCCGGCCGGCGACCGAAGCCGAAGCCGAAGCCGAAGCCGGAGCCGGAACCGGAACGGCGGTCGGTGCGGGGACGGCGAGGACGACGAGAAAGCCGAGCCCGGTTTCGGCCCCTTGGGCGAGCCGCAGGGGGGGCGTGGCGATGGCATCCCCACAAGCCGCCGATCGCTCCATGGCCGCCCGGCGTTCCGGGTGCGAACTGAGATCGAGGCCGAGTACTTCGGCATTTTCCTCGGCAGGCTCGGCGAAAAGCACCGGCCAATACTCCGGGCGGGGGGCTGCGGGCCGAAGCAGCCCGGCGGGATCGAGCTCGCACAGACTATAATGCGGCGCCCCATCGGCCCGAGCCGCGGCCTCAAACTCGGCGCGCCGCCCCTGGGGCACCCGCGGGAGCCACTCGAGGGCCTGCAGCTCCGGCAGTCGCTCGAGCGCGCCGCAGACGAAGCGGGCAAACTCTGCCCGCGCGAGACCCGGCTTGATCTCGAGCAGGGCGCGCAGGGCGTGCAAAATCTCCAGGGTGCGCAGGAGAGTCGCGCCCAACTCGTCGACCCGAGCGATCGCCTCCTCGCGTGCGCCGGCCTCCGGCCCCCGCGGCGCATCCGGAGCCGCGGGGGGCGAGGAGGCGAGAGTGGCAGGATCTAGGCTGGGGGCAGACATGGGAAAGGGCAGGAGAGGGGCGCCAATGGGGAGACGCGCGAAGGAGCAAGTTCCAGACGAACGAGGAAAAAATCGTCGCGATTTGCGACGATCTTATGCAGCACGGGGCTTGCCGCTGGTG
>JBILUB010000118.1:0-7143 GCA_044371245.1 Opitutaceae bacterium | reverse complement strand
CTTCGACCTCCGACACCAGGCCCCGCCGCCGAGCCCACGCGACCAGGCGCGGTGAGGCCCGCTCGAGATCGATCACCTCCACCAAACACGCCTCGGCATCATGCTCCACCCGACGCGCCGGCGCGAACGCATCACCGTGGCTCCACAGGCGCAGCCGCTCATTCGGCGGCGGCCCCAGCAGCGCGCGCACCTCGGCGATCGTCTCCACGCGATTGCGCCAGCGCACCCAAACCGGATCACCGGGCTCAAAGCCTCCCCCGCTCGGCGCGTCCAGCCGCAGCCAGTGCGTGGCGCGCGCGTCGTCGCCGCGCGTCAACCGCCGATTCTCCCGTAAGCGCGCGCGCAACGGATCGCCGCCCACCGCCCGAGCCAGATACAAAAAGTATTCCGTAAACGCACGGTCGCGCCGACTCATGCGCGCGGCCCGCCGGCCCGCCCAGGCCAGCCGCGCCCGCAGACCGAGGTGCAGCACACGCTGCAGGAGTGCGTCGCGCCAGGTCATGCCGCCGCACCCCCGCGCTCCGACGTCGCGACCGGCCAGCGCCGGGTCCGCCAACGCAGCGCCAGCCCCGCGCTCTTCACTGCCTCGCCCACCGCCAGCGCCCACCAGAAGCCGACGATCCCATACTCCGGCCGCTTCGTCGCCCACAGCGCGAGCGGCACCGTCAATCCCCAGGTCACCCCCAGATTCCACAGCGGCGGCCACACCGCATCGCCCGACGAGCGCAACGAGCCAAGCAGCAGCACCCCCAGAGCCGAGAAGGGCTGCATCCACACCGCGATAAACAACACCTCCCGCACCCCACCGCGCACCGCCGCATCATCCGTGAAAAGCCCCGCCAGCTCCTCCCCCCAAAGCCAGAGCGGCGCCGCCAGCGCGGTCGTGAGCCCGACGGTGATGAGGCCGTTTCGCCGCAGCCGCCGCCGCGCCCCCGCGTGGTCGCCCGCCCCGCGGTCATAGCCGACCAGGGTCTCGTTCGCCTGATGCAGCGCGTTCAACAAAAAGGGCAAGGGCATCGCCAGGGTCAGCGCGTAGGAACGGGTCAAAACCGCCGCCGTGCCCAGCGTCGCCACCCCCGCGATCAACACGATCTGGGCGAAATCCGCCGCCACGTTCTCCGCCGTGCTCGCGCCCGAGAGCCGCAGCAGGCGCCGCGCGATACCGCCCGCCGGCTCGCCCCCGCTCCACCGCAGGTCGGCGCGCCCGAAACCCAGCCGGCGCACCAGCACCCAGCCGAGCAGGACCACGCCGGCGCCCCGCACCAGCAGACTCGAACCCGCCGACCCCCACACGCCGAGCTCGGGGAACCCGAGGCGACCCGCGATTAACGTGTATTCGAGAAATAGATACAGAGCATTCCCCAGCACCCCGAGCACCAGGATCTCCCGCGTGCGCCCGAAACCGCGCAGCACCGCCGCGCCCGCCGTGATCACGCCGTTGAAGACAAACGAGACACCCGTCACGGCGACGTAGACGCGCGCGTCCGCCGCGATCTCCGGCGGCGTGTTGGCCAGCGTCACCATCTTCCCCGCGCCCGCCACGTGCAGCGCCGCCACCAGCGCGCCGAGGCCGGCCGCGCAGCCGATCGCCACCAGCCCGGCGCGGCGGGCGGCCTCGATCTCGCCCGCCCCGAGATGCCGCGACACCACCACCAGCGCGCCGATCGAGAAAAGCGCGCTCAGGTCGTAGCCGACCCCGAGCAGCTGGTTCGCCACGCTCACCGTCGCGGCCAACTCCTGCGAGTAGCCGCTGACCAGCATCGCATCCACCACCGAGGTCAGCGCGGTCAGCGCCGAGAACAGGCAGAGCGGCCAAGCGAGTTGCCAAAGACCGCGGGGGCGAAAAGGAGGCAGGGACATCGAGCGGAGGCGCGGCCACGAGGACCGCACCGCGTTTCGCGCTTAGGCGCGGCGCCGGCGGCGTAGCGCCACCCCGGCCAAGGCCAGCCCCCCCGCGAGCAACGTCGCGCTCGCGGGCTCGGGCACCACCGCGACCGCGTTGACCGTGCCGGTGAGGTCGGCCACGAGCCTGCTCGGGATGAAACCGCCGACCAGCGCCGTGTCATCGATCTGATAGGAAATCTCCGCGCCCGTAATCGCGAAGACGCCGCTCCACACCGCCAACGCGCCAAACGCCTCGACCGAAAACTCGGTGCCCACCACCAAGTCGATCGAGGTCAACACCCCGTCGGTGAACGTGACGGTGTCCGCCGCATCGAGCGGGCCGAAGGCGAGGCCGCCGGCGGCGTTGAAAAACCAGACGCCGAGCGCCGCGTCCGACAGATCGCTCACCACCGTCGGCGCCACGCCCGCAGCCCCATCCAGGCGCGAGGGGTCGGCGCTCCAGAAAGCGCCAAGATCGAGCCCCGTAATCACGAAGGTCTCCACGCCCGCGCCGACGAGACCCGCCCCGTCGTAAGTCAGCGAACCGATCGCGAAGTTTGTTTCGCGAGGGAAAAGATCGATCGGCGTGCCCACGGACGCTCCCGGATCGGCCGAGCCGATATTCGCAAGCGCGTAGAGGCCATCCGCGTCTCCGGTGTTTGCCCCGGCCGAGCCGAGCGCGCCGTCGCCGGCGCCGATCCTTGCAAAGGCACCGGTCACAGCGTCCTCCGATAAAAAGCTCATGCCGCGCATGGTCGAGGCGAGATCGATGGTCGCCGCCTGGAGCGGCGCGCAGGCGAGGACGACGAGGGCGGCGACGAGGGGCCCGGTCGCGAGACCGGCGGGACGCGCAGACGCGCGCGGGAGGCGTGGTGTGTGCATGGGAAAAAACGGGCGGGCGTCGGCGAAGGTGGTATGCGGCGCGGACCTCAGGGCGCGCGCGGCGGCGTCTCACCCGGCGCCAGCCGCACCGCGCGGTAAAAACGCCGCGGCTCACCCGCTCCGGTCGCGATCGTCGGTATCGCCCCGATGCCCACTCCGGCCGCGTCGGTCTCCACCCAGGCCAGCGGCGCCCAGAGTGCGAGATCGGTGGAGGTCTCGATCCGGTAACCGTGCTTCGGCCACCCGCGCAGCGCGAGCACGAGCGCCCCACCCGGCCCCGCGCTCCAAGAAAGTTGTCCCGTTGCGGTCGGCTCCGCGTCGGCCAGGCGCAGCGGCCCCGCCCGGTCCAGCACGAGATGCAGATCACCAAAACCGCTCACGAACTGGGTCTCTTTGATCGCGTAGGCGAAGCCCCCCTCGGTCACCCGCAAGGTGCCGGTCCAGGTCACGAAGCCGCCCCAGAGCTTCACCTCGGCGACCGCCGCGAGCTCGATCCCGACCAGCCGGCCGTCGACAAAGAGCAGGCCCGGACCGCTCAGGTCGCGCACCGCCAGCGTGTAGCCGCTGTCGAGGCCCCAGTAGTAGTAGGGATAACCGACCCAGGTGCCCGGCGCGGTGCTCTCACCGAGCGCGTTGAAGTGAAAATCCTCGCGCGTCACCGTGAGCGTGACCTGCGCGGCCGGCAGCACCTCCACGCCCGAGCCGGTCAGCCCCGCTGCATCGTAGCTGAGCTCCCCGAGCGTGAACCTGTCCGCATCGGCCCGCGGCACCACCGTCGCGGTCGTCAGCCCCGACCAAGCCACCGCGCCCGCCCGCCGCAGGATGCCGGCCGCCACCTCGGGGTCCGCGCTCGGATGCGAGGTCAGCAAAATCGACCACCCGCTCGCCGACGGCAGGTCGGGATCGGCATAGCGGTTAAACAACTCCGGGTTGGCCTCGGCGTATTTGAATCTAAAATACGGAAACCCGTGCGAGTTCGCCACGCCTCCGACCTCATGCTCCCGCGAGGGCGGGCCGCTCGGCTCCGCTAGCTCGTTGTCGAAGCCGACGATCGAGAGCGCCCCGCGCGCCCCCTCCCCGCTTAGCGGAAGATCCACCGACTGCGCCCGGCCGCCGACCACACCCAGGCTCAGCCCGCCAAGAAGAACGCCCCAAACGATGCGGAGGAAACGGTGCATGTTCATCAAAACAGTTGACTCGGTAAGATGAGACTGAGACCTAGTGTCAACAATAACAAGATTAGGTCTCAATCTCAATTATGTCTCGCTTCGAAAACGCTCCCACCCGCAGCGGCTTGCGCGGCTTCACCCTGATCGAGCTGCTCACCGTGATTGCGATTATCAGCATTCTCGCGGCTTTGGTTTTGCCCGCGATTTCGACCGTGCGAGCCAAGGCCGGGGTCGCCCGCAGCGTCGCCAACCTCCGCCAGCTCGGCGTCGCCGCGCTCACCTACGCCGGCGAGCATCGCGACCGCTTCCCGCCCCACGCCATCTTCGACCCCGCGATCGGCCAGAACCGTGAATGGTGCTTCGGCTACGTCTCCGGCGACCCCGCCACCGCCCTAGGCGAGGGCATCCTCGGCCCCTACCTCTCCAACGCCCAGGAGATCCTGCGCGACCCCACCTTTCCCGTCGAAGAAGCCCCCTTTAATCCCCACCTGCCCTGGACCAAACCCGCCTACGTGGCCTACGGCTACAACGGCTTCTACCTGAGCAAAAAAACCACCGCCTACGGGCACTGGGTCGGGCACCCGCTCTCCAGCGTCGCCGACCCCGCCCGCACCGTCCTCTTCGCCACCAGCGGCGAGCTCGGCGGCGGCAAAGTCCGCCCCTCCGAAAACATCTGGCCCCGCCAATACCTCGCCTCCAATCCCGTCATCCGCGCGGTCAATCAACGCGACGCCCTGGTCTGCTGGGTCGGCGGCAACGTCTCGCTCCACCCGCTCGATCCCTCGGCCAAGATGACCCAAAGCACACCCGTGCTCGGCCACATCGCCGGCGCCAACGGCGAAAATCTCTTCGCCCGTTTCCCCGGCGACATCCCGTCACGCTGAGCGCCCGCTCCCCGAGCGCGGTCACACGAACAGCCCCCGCCCACGGCCCTTTCTCCCCCGCCTCGCACCGTCCTCCGCCGTCTATAGCATTTCAAATGAAGATGTAGCCGTTTCTCGTAGCGCAGACTTCCAGTCTGCACGAGCGAGCAGGCTGGAAGCCTGCGCTACCTTGGGTCTAACTGTCGGCTATAACTCCATTTGAAATGCGCTAGGCCTCTCCCCTGGCTTCCCACCCTCGCTCCGGTCCGCCCGCTCTCCCCACCGCCGGCCACCGGAGCGCCGCCCGCCATTCCAAAGTCGTATCCACTTTTCAACCACACAGCACCAAGGCGTTTTCCTTCAACGGCTCGGGCCCCGGGGCGCCTCCGCGAATCGGCCGGGCCCGTTTGCGCGTTCGCACATCCGCCCCACGGTCGCGCGACCATGAAGACCCGATACTCCCGCAAGCACCTCCTCGCCGTTTCCCTCCTCGGTGGCGCGGCCCTCCTGCTCGGCCCCGCCGCCTCCGCCACCACGCCGCCCGCCTCCGCCACCACCCCGCCCGCGGCCGCCACGGCGACCGAAACACGCGGCTTCCATCGCGTGGCCGACGTAAAGCGCGGAGAACTCGTCGTCCTTCGCGGCGAAGTCAGCCGCATCGCGGACGAAGACGAGTTCATCCTCACCGACGACAGCGGCCGCATCCGCGTCTACATCGGTTGGGAAAACGACCTGCCGGTGAAGCGCGGCGACCGGGTGATTGTCGAGGGCCGGGCCGACGACGACGCGATCTTCGGCACCCGCCCCGAAATCTACGCCCGCGTGCTCGAGCTCGCCGACGGAACCCGTGTCGAGCTCCGCCCCTAGGCGACGGGGCATAAACAGCATCGTGTAACCCAATAGGTGACACGATGCCGTTCCGTCGTCTCCAAATTTGCCTCCAACCGAAACCCACGATTCTGCCGCCGAGGAGCCCGCGCCAGATCCCGGAGCGCACGGTTTTCCCCGAACCCCGACCTGCCCCCGCATCGCTGTGCTCCGCGAACCCACAGTCGCCCGGCCGCCTGCCTGCGCCCACCCGACCGGCCTGCTCCCGCCCGCCGCGATCTACCTCGCTTTTCGATTTATGCCGCCGCGCCCATCGCCTGCCGGCGGAGCGCCGACCGGATCTGCTCCTTGAGCCGCGGCGCCTCCCGCACCAGCACCAAGGCCTTTTTGTAGGCCGGGTTCACCTTGCTGCGCTTCAGATATCCCATCTTCCAATGCGACGCGCGAAACTCCCGGAAGAGTCGCCCGAAGCGCAGCGGATTATCCGTGTGCACCGTCGGCCTCGCGATGTGACTGGTCTCAAACACTCCGTGCAGCGACTCGTCATGCGACAGGTCTCCCAGCATCTGCGCCTCCAGCTTCGTCGGCTCCAGCAGCAAGCGCTCCAGCATCGTGAAGACGACCGACGCCGGCACCGAGACCGCGCCGTGGGTGGCCAACATATCGTCCACAAAGGCCAGGGCCGCCTGCTGCATCGAGGCGATGGCGCGCGCTTGGTAGGGGTTCTCCGGCTCCTCGCGGTGCATCGGCATGATCCGCTCCCCCTGCCGCCGCAGACCCACGATGCTCGTGTGCGGAGCGGCGAAGATAAACTCCAACAAATAGAGCCCTTCCCAAAGTGCCCGCAGGCGCGGGCCCGGCCCGCCTTGATCGATCAGGTATCCACGCAGATCGCCCGGCCGTGCCACCTGCCGCGGGAAGGCACCGAGATAGTAGCCCTGCAGCTCCGCCCGCAGCCCCAGTGGCTCCGCCAGGCCCGCCAGCGCCTTCTGCATCGAGCCGTTCCAGCCGACATCGACCACCGCCACCCGCTGCGCCTGATCGAAGCCCAAACTTTTCAAGTAGTCCGCGAGCGTGGCGCGCTCCCGGGCCGCGAACGCCAAAACCGCCTCCTTCAAGGCCAACAACAAGCCCCTCGCCCGCTCCCCGTCGATCCCCGGCCGCAGGCGCTCATCCGGCCCCGAAAATCCTTTCGCCCGGAGCACTTCGATATGCTGCGCCGGGTCTATTCCATTGCTGCGGAGAAACTCACCCACCGTCGATTGCAGATCCTTTTTGACCAGCAGCGCCAGCGCGCGCTCGTCCAGGTCCGTGATCGACGCCACCCCGTAAAGCCGCCGCGAGGCGTACAAATAATCCCGCGGCAGGCCCAAGGGCCGCTGCGCCTCAAAGCGCTCATAGACCTGCTGGATCACGTAGCCCTCCCGCGCCAGGAAATGCACCCGCTGGATGCCATCGCGCCGGATCTGCTCAACCAGCCAAGAGACAAAGCCGAAATAGACCGGGCCCACGTAAGC
>JBILUB010000004.1:0-23797 GCA_044371245.1 Opitutaceae bacterium | reverse complement strand
TGGATAAGCCAGCGTCTTGCGGCTGTCGGAGCCGGGGGGGGGGCACGGCACGGAGGCCCACGCTCCGCCCTTTTTCAGACGGGGCGTGGGCACACGGCGGGCGAAAAAGCTCTCGTCAGAGCGAAAGCGGGGCCTCGACCGGGGTGAATTTGACCGCGTCGGCGACGACTTGGCCGGTCGCGCCGACATTTGAAATCTCGACGTAGCCGGGGCCTTGCGCGGCGAAGCGGAAGACGCCGAGGTGCCGCCAGACGCCGCCCTTGATCTTTTGGTTGAGGAGCACGGTCTCCGAGCCGCGGCCATCGACGATCGTGACTGGCACCGCGCTCGAGTTAGCCTCAGCGGCCGGGTAACGGACGCTGACCGCATAAAAACCGGAGAGACCGCGCGGACTGTACCGAACGCTCGACACCACTTTACGCTTCGGCGCGTTGACGAGGTAGTTCTTGCCCAAAAAGCCCGTGAGCGCGGAGGCGGGCGTCCGGGGCGTCGGCGTGCTCGCCGCGAGCCCGCGAAAACCTTTTCCGAAAGCGCTGCCTTTCGCGTGCCCACCACGGCCCAGCGCGGACCCTCCGGAGAGCGGTCGACGGTGAAGATTTCGCTCTCGCGAGTGCAACGAGGCGCTCCGTGAACGCGCAGAAGTCCGCCCGCTCACGCCCCATCGCGGCGAGCGAGAACGGTTTTTGAGTTAACCCACCTCCGGGCCCGGCTTGGCCGGGACTGGGCAGCCCGGGCGCAGCGCGTGACCGAGTTTTTGTTGCGGCATCGGCGCCCGCTTTCCGCCATGCCCAGAGCGTCCCGCCCTCGCCACCCTCGCGCATGAACTACGACCTCGCCGCCTTCGCCGCCGAATTCCCCTGGTTTTTCCCCTCCTGTGCGGCCGTCTTTGGCGCCATCGTCGGCAGTTTTCTCAACGTCGTCATCTACCGCCTGCCGCTCGATAAATCCGTCGTCACCCCCGGCTCCCACTGCGCCTGCGGCCGACCGATCGCCTGGTTCGACAACATCCCGGTGTTCTCGTGGTTTATCCTGCGTGGACGGGCTCGCTGCTGCGGCGGCGCCTACTCCTTCCGTTACCCCTTCGTCGAGCTGCTCACCGCCCTGCTCTTTCTCGCCTGCGCCCTGCTCTTCGGCCCGACCAAGGCCCTGCTCGGCATGCTTTTTCTCTCCTGCCTGGTCTGCGCCACCTTCATCGACCTCGACCACATGATCATCCCCGATGTCTTCACCATCGGACTCGGGGTGCTCGGCGTGCTCCTCTCCTTCGCCTTTCCCGCCCTGCATGGCGTGACCGCCGATCTCGACCTGCTCGCCCACCTCCGCTCCGGAGGCATCGGCTTGGTCGGCCTGCTCATCGGCTCGGCCCTCGTCCTCTGGATCGCCCTCGTCGCCGAAGCCGTGCTCCGCAAAGAGGCCATGGGCTTCGGCGACGTGAAATTCGTCGGCGCCATCGGCGCCTTCTGCGGCTGGCAGGGCGCGCTCTTCAGCGTCTTTGGCGGCGCCATCGTCGGCACCCTCTGGGTCGCCCTCGCCTGGGGCTGGCAAAAAGCCTCGGGTAAAAAAGCCCCGATCGCCCCCCGGGCCGAGACCGCGCAGGGCGAGGAGACGGAACAGCTCGCGCTCGGCGTGCAGGTGCCTTTCGGACCCATGCTCGCAGTCGCCGGCGCCCTCTACTTCCTCGGCGCCGACCGCTGGTTCGACGCCTACCTCGCGACCCTCGGCGAGCTCTTTTGAGCCCCGGCATCCAGACCGCCCGACAGCGCGTTTGCATTAGGATGTTTTTCCCACTCCCTCGCACCATGCGAGCACTCCTCGGGCTACTCCTGTTCTGGCTCGTCGCCCCGCTGCCCTTGGGTGCCGACACGGTCGAGACAGTCCTCGGGCAGGCCCGCGCCGCCGAGATCCGGCTCGAAGTCGCTCGCGCCCTCGAGCTCTACCAAAAAGCCGACCGCCTGCGCCCGGACGATGCGTTTACCCTGCAAAAAATCGCCCAACAACTCTCCGACCTCGGCCTCGAAGCGAGTGACAAAGCCGGCAAACGCGAGCGCGCCGAACAAGCCCTCGCCTACGCCCGCCGCGCCGCCGCCCTCGAACCGAACAACGCCGTCAACATCCTCTCCCTCGCCATCTGCTACGGTAAACTGGGCGTCTACTCCGACACCCGCACGAAAATCGAGTACTCCCGCCTCGTGAGACAAGAAGCCGAGCGCGCCCTCGCCCTCGACCCCGGCTACGACTGGGCCCACCACGTCCTCGGCCGCTGGCATCACGAGGTCGCCGGCCTCGGCGCCACCACCCGCTTTTTTGTCCGCCTCGTTTACGGCGGCCTGCCCTCCGCCTCCCACTCCGAGGCCGTGCGCTACCTCGAACAGGCGGTCAAGCTCGCCCCCACCCGCGTGCCCCACCACGTCGAGCTCGGCTTCGCCCTCCTCGGCGCCGGCCGCCCCGAGGACGCGCGCCGCAGCTTTGAGACCGCCCTCTCCCTGCCCTCCGTCGAGCTCTACGACGAACCCGCCAAAACCCGCGCCCGCGAAGCCCTGGGGAGCCTGCGCTAACCTCGCGCCTCTCCCGCCCCGCGCCCCTCGCTTGCCCGCTCCCCGGGTCCCGAGCATTCTTCCGACATGGGCGAGTTGCTCCCGAAATTTCTCCAAGCCTTCATCCCCCTCTTCGTCGCGCTCGATCCCATCGGCCTCGCCGCGATCTACATCGCGCTCAGCGGCGGAGTGCCCGAAGCCCGGAAAAAACGCATCGCCCACCAGGCCGTCGTCACCGGCGGCCTCGTCGCCCTCGTCTTCCTCTTCCTCGGCCAGGGCATATTCGCCGCCGTCGGCATCACGGTCGGCGACTTCCAAATCGCGGGCGGCCTCATCCTCTTTATCCTCGCCGCCCGCGATCTCCTCCAGCCCTTCGCCGCGCCACCCGCCGACGTCCCCGAAGACTTCGGCGTCGTGCCCCTCGGCATGCCCCTGATCGCCGGCCCCGCCGCCATCGCCACCCTCCTCCTCCTCGCCCAGACCGTCGGCCTCGCCATCACCCTGGCCGCCCTCGCCGTCAACCTCGCCCTCCTCGCGCTCGCCTTTGCCCAGGCCGAGCGCCTCGTCCGCCTCCTCAGCCCCACCGGCCTGCGCGCCATCTCCAAGATCGTTTCCCTGCTCCTCGCCGCCATCGCCATCAGCCTGATCCGCCGCGGCTGGGCCTCCTAGCCCGCGCCCGGGATTGCACCCCCGCCCCGCCACTCCGCAGCCTCCGCCGCGATGTCCGCCGCCCCCGCCAAAAAAATCCGCCTCGACGAACTCCTCGTCACCCGCGGCCTCGCTCCCTCCCGCGCCAAGGCCAAGGCCTACATCATGTCCGGCCTCGTTCGCTCCGGCACCGAACGCCTCGACAAACCCGGCAGAGAGTACCCCGCCGACCACCCCGTCGCCCTCGTCGAGACCAGCCGCTTCGTCTCCCGCGGCGGCGAAAAACTCCAAGGCTGGCTCGACCATTTCCCCCTCGATCTCCGCGGCGCCCACATCCTCGACGTCGGCGCCTCCACCGGCGGCTTCACCGACTGCGCCCTCCAAGCCGGCGCCGCCTCGGCCACCTGCCTCGATGTCGGACGCGCCCAGCTCCACGGCAAACTCCTCGCCGACCCCCGCGTGACCAATCTCGAACAGGTCAACGCCCGCCACCTCGACCCCCGGCTGCTCCCCCGACCCGCCTACGACGCCGTCGTCATGGACCTCTCCTTCATCTCCCTGCGCCACATCCTCCCCTCCGTCTGGCCCGTCCTCCGCCCCGGCGGCACCCTCATCGCCCTCGTGAAGCCCCAGTTCGAAGCCGGCAAGGCCGAGGTGGACAAAGGCCAGGGCATCATCCGCGACCCCGCCGTGCAGACCCGCGTGCTCGCCGAGATCCGCGACTTCGCCCTCGCCGAGCTGCCCGGCGCCCTCCTCCTCGGCACCCTCGACAGCCCCATCACCGGCACCGACGGCAACCGCGAATTCCTCCTCGGCCTGGCCAAAGACACCCCCGGCCCGGCCACCCTTTAACCCCGCAGCCGCGAGCCACTCCGAGCGAGAGTACTGCCCCCCGCTCGCGCCACGGACCGATTCAACGCACCCGCGCGATCCAGCGCGCGTTCATGTGCTGCGCCGCCTGGTCCCGCATCCCGTAGCCGACCAGCCACTCGTCGCCCTCGTAGACGAACCCGGTCAACTCCGGCCGCGCCACCGCATCCTCCCGGAGGCGATGCACCATCGTCACCGAGCGCACCCGCCGCACGCCCTGCATCCGCAGCCAGCCGTCGACATGCAGCAAGGTCCGCCCGCTGTCGCAAATATTGTCCACCAGCACCACCTCCCGTCCCTCGGGCTTCAGCTGCTGCCAGTCGACAAACATGCGCTCGAGCGGCGCCCCGTTCTCCGTCTTCGCGTAGCTAAAAGCGCGACAGAAAGCCGGCTCCACCGATCGGCTCAGCCGCAGCATCAAATCGCCGAAAAAAAACACCCCGCCGCGCAGCACGCACAGCGCCAGCAGGGGCCGCCCCGTCCGCGCCTCCGCCCCCGCCGCCCACCGATCCACCTCCGGCGCCAGCCGCGCCAGCGCCGCCTCGATCGCCGCCTCGTCGAAGAGCCGTTCCAAGTGTCCGGGCATGTCCATGCCGCCCACCAGAGCAGCCGCGATGCCGATGGCGGGAGCGTTTCACCTCCGCGGCTCCTCACCACTCCCGCGCTGGCGCCGGCCGCGCTTCATGGCCCGCGCTCTGCTCCCGGGCGCGCCTCGTGTCCACCCCTCCGCCCGCCCCGCAGCCACCCGCCGACTCCGCCTCCACCCTGCTCTACGGCCTCGAAGCCCGCGTGCCGCTCGGCCCCGCCATCCTCGTCTCCGGCCAGCACGTCGCCGCCATGGTCGTCGGCACCATCACCCCGCCCCTCATCCTCGCGGGCATCCTGAAGTTCTCCCCGGCCGACACCGCCTCCTTCGTCTCCGTCGCCCTGCTCGCCTCCGCACTCGGCACCCTCCTCCAAACCACCCGCCCCGGCCCCGTCGGCTCCGGCCTGCTCAGCGTCACCGGCACCAGTTTCTCCTTTCTTCAGCCTCTCGTCGCCGCCGGCCAGGCGGGCGGACTCGCGCTCATGTTCGGCCTCTCGCTCGCCGCCGCCCCGCTGCAACTCGTGCTCGCGCCGCTCTTGCCACGCCTGCGGCGCGTCTTCACCCCGCTCGTCTCCGGCATCGTCGTCCTGCTCATCGGCCTCACCCTGATCCCGTCCGCGCTCTAAGGGATCGTCGCGCCCCCCTCGCCCGCGTCGCCCGCCTGGGCCGGCGGCGCACTCGCCGCCTTGGTCGTCGCCGTGCTCGTCCTTTGCCAATCCATCCCCCGGCCTTGGGCCCGCCTCGGCGGCGTGCTCTGCGGCCTCGGCGTCGGCACCCTCGCGGCCGCCCTTGCCGGCTGGCTGACCGCGCTCCCGGCCGCGGCTGCGGACGCCGCTTGGCTCGCCCTGCCCCGCTGGCTGCCGCACGGACTCGCCTTCGATTGGACCCTGCTCGCTCCGTTCCTCTTCATCTACCTCGTGTCGGTGCTCGAAGCCATGGGCGACATGACCGCCACCGCCCAGCTCTCCGGCCTGCCGACCGACGGCGCCGACCACTGGCGCCGCCTGCGCGGGGGCATCTTCGCCGACGGTCTGGTGAGCTTCTCCAGCGCGCTTTTCGGCGGCTTCCCGAGCACGACCTACGCGCAGAACAACGGCGTCATCCAGATCACCGGCGTCGCCAGCCGCCGCCTCGGCCCGATCATGGCCGCGATGCTCGCCCTGCTCGGGCTCTTCCCGGTCGTGGGCCGACTGATCAGCGCCGTGCCTCCCGCCGTCATCGGCGCGCTGGCGCTCGTCCTCTTCGGCCTCGTCGCCGTCTCCGGCCTGCGCTTGCTCTCCTCCGCCGGCCTCACTCAGCGCAACTGCCTCATCATCGCGCTCAGTTTGGCGATCGGTCTCGGCCTGCCCTCGCAGCCGGACTGGCTGGGCTCCCTCTCCGGCGTGGTGCGCGCCCTCTTCGAGTCCGGCATCGCCGGCGGCGGCCTCACCGCCCTCGCGCTTAATCTCCTCCTGCCCGCGCCCAAGGAATCCTCGCCCGAGCTGGCATAAATCCCTTTCATCCGCGTTTCAGTCCCAGCCGGGCGTCGCCCCATGGCACCGCCCGTGCTAACTCCGCGGGTTCTCCAGTCCCACCCCTTCCTTCCGCGTCCAGCCACCGTCCATGCTTAATCGTCTCTTCAAACTCGCCGAGAACCGCACCACCGTCCCGCGCGAGGTCGCCGCCGGCCTCACCACCTTTGCCGCCATGGCCTACATCCTGGCGGTCAACCCGGCCATCCTGATGAACGGCTTCGGCGCCGACCCCGCCATCGGTTCCGATCCCGCCGCCGCCTCCTATGTCGCGGTGAAGGGCGCCCTGCTCTCGGCCACCGCCGTCACCGCCGCGCTCGGCACCCTGCTCATGGCCTTTCTGGCCAACTACCCGCTCGCCCTCGCCCCGGGCATGGGGATCAACGCCTTTTTCGCCTTCTCCATCTGCCTCGGCGCCGGCGTGCCCTGGCAGCAGGCCCTCGGCATGGTCTTCGTCAACGGCATCATCTTCCTCGCCCTCTCCGTCACCGGAGTGCGCGAAAAAATCATCAAGTGCATCCCCTACGCGCTGAAAATCGCCATCACCTGCGGCATCGGCGTCTTCATCGCTTTTATCGGGCTCAAAAACGCCGGCATCGTCACCGCCCATCCGGCCACGCTCGTCGCGCCGGGCGACTTCAGCTCGCCGCCGGTCGCGCTCGCCCTCGCCGGCATCATCCTGCTGGCCGCGCTCGTCGCCCGCCGCGTGCCCGGCGCCATCCTCCTCGGCATCGGCCTCATCACCCTCGCGGGCCTCTTCGTGCCAAACGGCCAGGGAGGCACCGTCACCGCGCGGCCCGAGTCGCTAGCCGCCCTCGTCTCCGCCCCGCCCTCGCTCGCGCCGGTCTTTCTCCAGCTCGATCTGTCCTTTCTTACCGAATACGGCGCGCTGCTGAAGGCGCTGCCCTTCATCCTCGCCCTGCTCCTCGTCGATATGTTCGACAACATCGGCACCCTGATCGGCGTCACCAAACGCGCCGGCTTTCTCGACAAGGACGGGCACCTCCCCCGCGCCGGCCGCGCCCTGCTCGCCGACTCGCTCGCCGCCATCGGCAGCTCGCTCTTCGGCACCAGCACCGTCGTCAGCTACATCGAGAGCGCCTCGGGCGTGGAGGCCGGCGGTCGCACCGGCCTGGTCGGCGTCACCGTCGCCGTGCTCATGCTCCTCGCCCTCTTCCTCGCCCCGCTCATCCTGCTCGTGCCCGCGGCCGCCACCGCGCCGGTCCTGATCATCGTCGGAGTCTTCATGATCCAATCGATCACCGAGATCGACATGAGCGAATTCCGCGTGGCCGTGCCGGCGGCGCTCATCATCATCGGCATCCCGCTCACCTTCAGCATCGCCGAGGGCATCGGCTTCGGCCTGATCAGCGCCGCGCTCCTCGCCCTGCTCACCGGCAAGCCCCGCTCCCTGCCGCTCTTCGGCTACGCCGTCGCCGCCGTGTTTTTCCTCTCCTTCTTCAAAATCTTCCCCTTCCACGCCTCCCACTGACCGAGGCGCTTTCACGCGGAGGCGAAAAGGTCGCCGAGCTCGGAACCAGCCGCTTATCGTATCCACATTTCAACCACAGATGACGCCGATGCCCGCCGCTGGGATCGATTCCGCAGCTGTGACCATCCGTGAAATCCGTGGTTTAACCCTCCGCCTTCCGTCTCCGTCCTCCCCCTCGTCTCTCCGCCTCTCCGCGCCT
This sequence comes from Opitutaceae bacterium, assembly GCA_044371245.1. Classification (GTDB taxonomy): domain Bacteria; phylum Verrucomicrobiota; class Verrucomicrobiia; order Opitutales; family Opitutaceae; genus IMCC26134_A. The sequence goes on along the minus strand of JBILUB010000004.1, from coordinate 15,957 downwards.
TTGCGTTAAACTATTCTCCGCCACATGACCGCCGCCACCTTCGATCCCACCAGCGCCGTCCCGCCCGAATTTGCCGGCCTCGTCCGCGAGCTCCAGCACGCCACCGGCGCCATCCTCAAACCCACCTCGCTCGAAGAGCGGCCGGTCTACGGCACCACCCTCTACATCGCCAACTGCGTCCTCGACACCCGCTTCGGCCTCTTCCGCGCCTACGTTTTCCAGGACATCATCGACAAACACTACATCGTCGCCCTCGCCCACGGCGACATCTCCACCGCCGCCACCCTCTACACCCGCCTGCACTCCAGCTGCGTCACCTCGGAGACGCTGCGCGGCTGCGATTGCGACTGCGTGCAGCAGCTCGAGGGCGCCTTCAAGGTCATCGCCGAAAAAGGCAACGGCGTGCTCTTCTACCTCCTCCAGGAAGGCCGCGGCGTCGGCTACGTCGGCAAGGCCCGCGACCGCATGCTCGTCCAGGCCTCCCTCGACCAGGTCTCCACCTTCGCCGCCTACGCCGCGATGGGCCTCGAAAAGGACCACCGCAACTACGAGAACATCTCCCACATCTGCTACCTGCTCGGCATCCGCGCCTCCTGGATCGTCCTGACCAACAACCCCGACAAGGTAAACGCACTCCGCGACCAGGGCCTCAACGTCGCCGGCACCGAAGCCCTCGAGTTCGAGCCCTCGCCCTTTAACCTCGCCTACCTCACCAGCAAAGCCGCCGGCGGCCACATTCTCAAACGCCCCACCGAGACCCTCGTCAAACGCGCCCTCCCCCCCGAACCGGTCAAGCCCTTCCGCCCCCACGCCCTGCCCGAGGCCCGCCGCTTCATCTACTCGGCCAGCTACTTCCTGCCGATGAAGCCCGTCGATAACGACATCCTCCTCACCGAGCTCCAATTCCGCGAGCTCTTCGGCAAAGACACCATCGACCGCTACATGTCCGGCCCCGACCCCCTCGTGCGCGGCTACCGCGTCATCCGCGACAACCGCTTCTTCGTCACCATCAACCCCGAAGCCCTCGCCACCCACAAAAAACAAAACCCCGACGACCCCATCCTCGACCTCATCACCACGCCCTACTGGTTTCGCGTCCACGTCTACTACGACATCGTGACCTCGCAGGATTTTGTCGTGCTCACCCACGGCCACCCACGCATCTACGACATCCCGGTGGTGCGCCTCCACAGCGAGTCCCTCTTTAACCGCTTCCCGCTCCGCCAAGTCGAGAACCGCGACAAAATGAAGCAATCGGTCAAACACATCGTGACCTACGGCGTCGGCGCCATGCTCCTCGTCTACAACGACGGCCGCGGCGCCGGCTTCGGCGCCTACGCCGCCGACCGCATGATGACCGAGACCGGCCAGGCCCTGAGCAGCAACGAGGCCTACAAGAAACTCGGCATCGGCTACGACAGCCGCGACTACGACGCCTCCTTCACCCTCCTCAAACACCACATCCCGAACGAAAAAATCCAGATGGTGATGAACAGCCCCGGCAGCCTCGTGAAAAAGCCCGAGTACGCCGAAGCGCTGAACCGCCAGAAATTCGACGTCGAGAAGTGGATCTTCCTCGACGACGACACCGTCGCCGAGTGACGCGCGGCGCCCGGTCCACGCCCACGCCCGCGCCCGCGCCCGCGCCCGCGCCCAGCCCGGCCCGCGCCCACCTCCCCTCCCGGCGCAGACCCGGCGCGCGCCCCGCCCCCGCTCGCCCCCGCCCCTGAGGAAAAGGTTTAACCAAAACCGATTTCGCGTCCCCGCTCGACGCCCCCCCGCATGAGCCCCGCCGAAATCACCGCCCGCCTCGCCGCCCTCCGCGCCGAGCTCGCCGCCCACGACGAGCGCTACTACCGCGAAGCCCGCCCCCTCATCACCGACTTCGACTACGACCGCCTCAAACGCGAACTCGCCGACCTCGAAGCCGCCCACCCCGCCGAAGCCGCCGCCCTCGGCACCCCCACCCCCACCGCCCGCGTCGGCGACGACCGCAGCGAAGGCTTCGCCCGCGTGAAACACCGCCAGGCGATGACCACCCTCGACAACACCTACGACGAGACCGAGCTGCGCGAATTCTGCGCCCGCCTCGGCAAACTCTTCGGCCGCGAAAACCTCGCCTACTCCGTCGAGCCCAAGATCGACGGCGCCTCCATCTCCCTCACCTACGAAAAAGGCCGCCTCGTGCGCGCCGTCACCCGCGGCGACGGCGAAGAGGGCGACGACGTCACCGCCAACGTCAAAACCCTTCGCGGCCTGCCCCACGAATTGAAGAGCCCGCCCGCCGCGCCCCCCGCCGATCTTTTTTCCGCCGCCCCGCCCCCCGCCGCCTTCCCCGACCTGCTCGAGATCCGCGGCGAGATCTTCCTGCGCTTCGACGAATTTGCGCGGATCAACGCCGCCGAGCAAGAGGCCGGCCGCGAGCCCTACGCCAACCCGCGCAACCTCGCCGCCGGCACCCTCAAACTCCTCGACCCCGCCCTCGTCGCCTCCCGCCGCCTCGAAATCGTGCTCTACGGCCGCGGCGCCTGCGAACCCCCGCTCCCCATCGCCTCCCAGCACGCCTGGCACGCGCAGCTCGCCGCCTGGGGCCTGCCCACCCTCGAGCACCGCACCGATCAGGCCCACGGCGTCGAGGCCGTGCTCGCCGCCATCCGCACCCTCGACACCGTCCGCGCCACCCTGCCCTACGCGACCGACGGCGCGGTGGTGAAACTCGACGACTTCGCCCTGCAAACCCGCGCCGGCTACCGCGGAGAAGGCCAGAGCGGGCGCAAACTCTCCCCGCGCTGGGCCTGCGCCTACAAGTTCGCCCCCGAGCAGGCCGAGACCCGCCTCCGCGCCATCACCATCCAGGTCGGCCGCACCGGCGTGCTCACCCCCGTGGCCGAGCTCGAGCCCGTGCAGCTCGCCGGCACCACCGTCGCCCGCGCCACCCTGCACAACGCCGACGAGATCACCCGCAAAGACATCCGCGTCGGCGACACCGTCCTCGTGGAAAAAGCCGGCGAGATCATCCCCGTCGTCGTCGCGGTCAGCCTCGCCAAACGCCCGCCCGAGTGCGTGCCCTACGTCTTCCCCGCCGCCTGCCCCGTCTGCGCCACGCCCATCGTGCGCATCGAGGGCGAGGTCGCGATCCGCTGCCCGAACGCCGACTGCCCCGCCCAGCTCGTCACCCGCCTCGACTACGTCGCCGACCGCAAGGTCCTCGACCTCGAGAGCCTCGGCGGCGTGGTCGCCGAGGCGTTGGTGAAAACCGGCGCCGTGCGCGACGTCTTCGACCTCTTCGCTCTCGAGGCGGACAAGCTCGGCGCGCTCAACCTCGGCACGCCCGAGGCCCCGCGCATCCTCGGCGTGAAAAACGCGACCAAGATCGTCGAGGCCATCGCCCGCGCCCGCTCGCTCCCCCTCGACCGCTGGCTGCTCGCCATGCAGATCCGCGACGTCGGCTCCACCACCGCCCAGGATCTCGCCGCCGCCCACGGCACGCTCGAGGCCGTGGCCCGCTCCGAGCTCCTGCCGCGCCTCGCCCGCCTGGCCGACGTGGCCGAGGAGATGGCGCGCATCAGCCCCCGCTCGCGCGCCCACCCGCCGAAGGACGAGGCCGAACGCGCCGAGCGGACGGCCCGCCACGCCGCCCTCGCCGGCGAGCTCGCCGAGCTGGAGACGCTCCGCGAACGCACACCCGGCGCGGACAAGATCGGCTACGAGGCGGCGCGCCACGTCGTGGCCTTTTTTTCCGGCGAGCGCGGCCGCCGCGCCATGACACGTCTCGCCGAGCTCGGCATCGCGCCCCGGGCCGCGCGCCTCGCGACCGCCGCCGCGCAGGGCGCGCTGGCGGGAAAAACCTTCGTGCTTACGGGGACGCTGCCCACGCTCTCGCGCGACGAGGCGAAGGCCCTGATCGAGGCCGCCGGCGGCAAGGTGAGCGGCAGCGTGTCGGGGAAAACCCACTACATCGTCGCCGGCGAGGAGGCCGGCTCCAAACTCGACAAGGCGCGCAGCCTCGGCGTGCCCATCCTCGACGAACCCGGGCTCCGCGCCTTGCTGGCCGGGGACCACCCCTCCCCATGACCGACGACGCCTTTCTCGACGACCTCTCGCGGCGCGCCTTTCGCTACTTCTTCGACACCGCCCATCCGCACACCGGGCTCGTGCCCGACCGCGCGCGGGCCGATGCCTCCGCCCCCGGCGACATGGCCAGCGTCGCCGCCACCGGCTTCGGGCTGACCGCGCTGGTCATCGGCGCCGAGCGCGGCTGGGAATCACGCGCCGAGTGCCGCGCCTGCGCCGAGCGCGTGCTCCGCACCCTCTGGCGCGACGCCGCCCACGAGCGCGGCTTCTTCTACCACTTCCTCGACACCCGCGCCGCCCAGCGCGGCTGGGGCTGCGAGGCCTCGAGCATCGACACCGCGCTCCTGCTTTTCGGCGCCATCTCCGCCGCGCGCTACTTCGGCGGCGTGGTCGCCGAGCTCGCGCAAGCGATCGAGGCGCGCGTCGACTGGCCCTGGATGCTCGACGCCGAGCATCGCATCCGCCACGGCGCCAAACCAGCCGCCGAGGGCGGCTTTCTGCCCTGGAGCTGGGATCGGTTCTCCGAGCACTACGGCATGACCTGGTTCGCCAGCCACGACGCGACCCGGCGGGCGCCGCTCGCGACCTGGCGGGCGTGGGCGCGTGAGCCTTTCGCGGACTATGCGGGCGAGCGTTTCCTGCACCATCCGCCACTGTTCGTGCACCAGTTCCCGCAGGCCTGGCTCGATTGGCGCGGCCACCGGGACGAGGCGAGCGGGGTGAATTTTTTCGCCCAGGCCTGCGCCGCCACCCGGGCGCAGAAACAGTTCTGCCAGGACCTAGCCGGGCGTTTCCCGCTCTACGGCGAAAACGTCTGGGGCCTCACCTCCTCCGACGCCGCCGCGGGCTACCTCGACTGGGGCGGCCCGCCGATCACGCCGGGCGCGGTCGACCCTCGGATCGACGGCACCGTGGTGCCCTGCGCGGCGGCCGGCTCGCTGCCCTTCGTGCCGGCGGACTGCACCGCGGCGCTACGCGAGATACACGCGCGCTGGGGCGAAAAAATCTACGGCCCCTACGGCTTTGCCGACGCGTTTAATCCCCACACCGGCTGGGTGGGCGCGGACGTGATCGGTATCGACCAGGGCATTACGCTCCTCATGGCCGAGAATCTCCGCACCGGCCTGGTTTGGAAGCTGATGGAGCCCTGGCGGCCGGCGTGAGAGCGCGGCCCGCGCCGCCCGCCCGTGGCGGCTCGTTCCCTCGACGGATTGCCCAAACCTCGCCTCAAAAACCCTTTTGGCGCAACGCGTCGTCCAGCTGCTGCATAAAGGCCTGGGCGTCCTCCTTGCCCGGCCGGTAGCCGGGCTGGCTGATCTCGGTGAAGCCCGGGCGGCCGTACTGGTCCACGATCCACTTGCCGGTCACGCCGTCGCTGAAGGTAACGGTGCCGCTGGCAATCGCGCCGGGGATGAGCGTCACCCCGTCGACCTCGACCGTGACCTGGCCTGCGAGCGGCGGGAGCGCATCCTCCTCCGGCAGGCCCTCGGCCTCCTCGGCCGGCAGATCCGCCTCGTCGGCGTCGCCGGCGGCCTTGGGGCCGAGCCCGAGCTTTTCCTTAGCCTTGTCGATCAGGCCCTTTTTCTCCGGCGCGGCCTTGGGCGCGGCGGCGGGAGGGGCGGCCTTGGCCTTGGTGACGTCGCTCGCGTCCGCCTTTGGCGTGGGGTCCTTGAGGGTCAGGTTTAGATCGTCGACCAAGAAGCGGACGTCCATGTAGGTCATCGACACCTGAAATTGGTCGCGGAGCTTTTTCTGGACGACGGAGAGATTATCGCCGGCGGCGATCCAGGAGGAAACCGCGGCTTTTTGTTCGGGGGAGAGAGACATGGCGGACATGACCGGGGAGAAAGCGCCAATGACCAACGAAAAAATCCCCCGGCGGCAAGCGGCGGCCGCACCCACCCGTCAACGCACGAAGGTCTCCCGCACCCGGTCGGAGCGCAGCAGGTAGGGCACCCAGATGAGCACCCCGACCCAGGCGCGCGTAACTTGCCCGAGGTCAAACTCGGGCGCGGGCTCGACCACCTGGCCGGCGACGAGCCCGTCGACCAACACCAGAACCGCTCCGAAGACCAGGGCCACGACGTTCCATCGCGGAGCTTCGCGGCGGCGGAGGAAAAAGAGCAGCGCCGCAAACCATGTCAGGAGGACGAGGGTCAGATTGCCCACCAGCTCGACGGCGATGAGGGCGGCGAGCGGGAGATTCGCGGCCTCCCGATCGGTCGTCAGCGTCTCCCAGATCCCGAGCGAGAAGTAGGTCGGGAACTGCCCGGCAAAGGTCTTCGGCAGGAGGAGGCAACGGGCGATTAGGCTGAGCGCGAAAAGGATCAACCAGCCGCCGATCGCGGGGCTCGGGGCGGGAGGCAGCGGAGGAGGCGATCCCGGCACAAGGGGGCGCCGCCAGACTCTCCAAAAGACGACAATCGCGGCGGTGAAGGTCAGGAGGGCGAGCGCGATCATCCCGCGGTTTACCCGGTAGGACGCGTCTCCTTCGGCGGCGGCCAGTTTCTCATTTTTCGTGAGCTGAAAGTTGAGATCGTCACGGATCTCGGAGAGCCGGGCGGCGTGGGCGGCGACCTCCGCCGCCGGCACCTGGTCCTCAAGGCTGCGCAGGTGATAGTTGAGCACCAGCTCCCGCTCGAGGAGGCGGACGCTGGACTCGTAGCGGAGGCGCGGGCTGGCGACCTCGTGGCTGACCGGCGTGACATTCCAGTCTTCGTGGAGGCGCAGCCGGATCTCGACGCGGGTGTCCTCCGGCACGCCCAGCGCGAGGGGTGCGCGCCGCTCCTGCGCGGCGGGCGCACGGACGAGCTCGCCGATCGTGTAGGGGTAGAGCTCGGCCCGCCAGATCTGGTCTTCATCGCGAGTCCAGAAGTCGGGCACGGTGTAGGCCTCGCGGACTTCGATCCGATTTCGTTCACGATCGTCGGTCCAGTTAAGCTCACGGGCGGCGGTGGTGCCGGGATAACGGGAGATATAGTAGTTGAGATAGTCGCGCCCGAGCTGGGTGGGCTTCGTGCCGGCGAGGTAGGCGCGCATGCCCGTGGCCCGATCGCCTTCGTAGATGGTGGTCACTTCGAGATCGGCCGGGCTCTCCAGCCCGTGGCTGGTGAAAACGAGCTGCTCACGGAGGCCGCCGGAGGCGCCGGAGGGACGGCGCATGTCGACCAGCCCCGTCTCCCCGACACGCAGCACCAGCGCCTGGCCAAAGTCGTGCGCGGTGCGCTCGGCCAGGGGCCCGACTTGGTGCTCCCGGGTGGGATCGAGCCAAAACTCTTGCCCGTCGGGCAGGCGCACGCGCGCGATCACGTGGTCAAAGGCGAGCGGGCTCGGCAGGTGGGCGTGCAGTCCTGGATTCGCGGCCTGCGCTGCGAGCGGAGAAGCGAGGGAGCGGCCATGGGCGCTGTGCACGAGCGCGGGATCAGCCTCGAGTCCGAGGCCACGCAGCAGGGAGCAGAGGAGCAGGGTCTTGTCTTTGCAGTCGCCGAAGCGGCGCTCGAGCGTGAGCGCGGGGGGCGTGGGCCGGTGCGAGCCCGGCCCGAGCTCGATGCCGAGGTAGCGAACTTCGTTTTGCACGAGGTCCAGGGCGGCGAGCACGCGGCCTTCCGCATCGCCCGCCGCGGCGCGGAGCTGCTCGACGCGCTCGAGGATCCCGGGCGACGACGCATCGTGTTGATACAGGGGCAGGGCCCACTCCACGACCGCGGCCCAGTCGTAGAACTGGGCGAGCTGGAGCAGCGGATAGGCCTGAAACCAGGAGGGGTAATCGGAGTCGACCAGCAGGCCGGCCAGGGGCTCGCGTTGCCAAATCCACTCGCGGGCGCCGTCGGGCAGGGTGGCCTCGTCGGCGCTCCACTCGCCCGGGCCGAGCACACGGTGGCGCAGGGCGGCGGGAGCGCCCGGCGGCTGCACCACGCGGTAGCGCAGTTGGCGAAGAGGCTTGGCCCAGCCGAGGTAGAGGCGATCAACGTAGCGGCCGCCGAAGACCGGGTTGGCGCCGTGGACGGTGTAGGCGTAGTGCACGATGTCGCCGACGCGCACATCGCGGAGATGAAGGAGGGCGGTGAGGCGGCCGTCGTAGAGGGCGCGGTCACGGTCACGCTCCTCGCGCAGGATTTCGAAGGCCTCGAGCTCGAGGCGGTCCTGCTCCCGGCCGTCGCGCAGCACACGGAGGTGATGGAGGTCGACCGTCTCGTGCGCGGGATCAAACTCGACCGAGAACTCAGCGGCCTCGGAGAGCCCGGTGGGCGCGGTGACACGGTAGGCGAAATGGACGTAGGCGGACTGGGGGGCGCTGCGCACCTGACGCTCGCTCAGCAGGTAGTCGATCCCCGCGCTCTGCTCTTCCTCCACGGGCACGGCGGCCGCCGCGAGGGGATCGAGCGGCGCCAGGAGCCAGTCGGGCGGCGGCGCGACCCGCAGCGAGGGGTGAGGGCTGGCGGCCCGGGCGGCGGTGAGCAGGGCCGCGAGCAGGAAGGCGACGCGGGCGAGGCGGAGGAAGCGGAGGAGCATGAGGGACGGACGGTGCTCGCCGGTCCTTCGTCGCGCCGGAGGCGCCGCAGGTCGGCCGGCGGGCCGGAAGGCCGTCGCGCCCAGAAAAGCGGAGCTCGCCCCGTGGGGTCGAGCCGGAGCTGAGCGAGCGGCTCTTTTCGGCCGGAAAAAGTGCCCGCGGCGCAGGTGCGGGAGGACGGGCGGAGCTCGGGCCGTGTTCGGGAAACAAGCTCCGCCTCGGTCCGCTCGGCCGAGCGGGTTTCGCCTCGGGCGCGCCGGAGTTATCTCCCCGACTCGACCTAGCGGCTGAGCTGAGCGCGCAGAAACTCGATCTGACCCTTCATGTGGGCGTCGTGCGCGAGCATGTTGTCCACCGCCTTGCAGGCATGGATGACGGTACCGTGATCGCGGCCGCCAAAGGCATCACCGATCTCCTGGAGGGAGTGTTTCGGGATCAGGTTGCGCACGAGGTACATCGCGATCTGCCGGGGGATGGCGATGTTGTTCGGGCGGCGCTTGCTGGTCATGTCGCTGTGGCGGATCTGGAAGTGGTCGGCGACGCGTTTCTGGATGCCCTCGATGGTCAGCTGGTTTTGCGCCTGCTCCATCAGCACGTCTTTCAGGAGCATCTCGGCGGCGGGCAGGTCGATGGGTTTGCCGCTGAGCTGGGCGTAGGACACGACCTTGATCAGGGCGCCCTCGAGGCGGCGGATGTTGCGCGCGATGTGCTGGGCGATGAAGGCGGCGACGGGGGCGGGCAAATCGCACTTCATCGCGGCGGCCTTGGCCCGGAGGATGGCGAGGCGGGTCTCGAAATCGGGGGGCTGGATGTCGGCGGGCAGACCCCACTCGAAACGAGAAACGAGGCGGGCTTCGAGTTTCTCGATCTCGGAGGCGCGGCGATCGCTGGAGAGCACGATCTGCTTACCCGCGCCGTGCAGATCGTTGAAGGTATGGAAAAACTCCTCCTGCGAGCGCTCCTTGCCGGCGAGAAACTGGATGTCGTCGATCAACAGCACGTCCACGTGGCGGTAGCGCTGGCGGAACTTTGTCAGCGCGTTTTCCTGAATGGCCTGGATGAAGTCGTTGGTAAAGGTCTCGGCCGAGAGGTAGGCGATCCGGGCGTCGGGTCGGCGGTTCAGGATGGCGTGCCCGATGGCGTGCATCAGGTGGGTTTTGCCCAGACCGGTATCGCCGTAGAGGAAGAGCGGGTTGTAGGACTGGCCGGGAGCGTCGGCGACGGCCCGGGCGGCGGCCGCGGCCATCTGGTTGTTCGAGCCGACGACGAAGTTCTCAAACGAGTTTCGCGCCGAGAGGGCGGCGTGCTTGACCCGCTCCTCGGTGGGGCGCGCCACCCGGCGGCTCAGGGCCGCCTGGCGGCTGCGCGCGGCCTCCGCCAGGGGGGGATTGGTCAGCCCGGTCGGGAAATGGCCATTGGCGGCCGCGGTGGAGGCCTCGGCCTTGCGCAGGCTGACCTTCAGATCGTGGCCGGCGGTCAGGCGCAGCCGCTGAAGGATGAGGTCCATGTAGTTGTCATGGATCCAAATCGCCGCGAAATCATTCGGCACCCCGAGGACGATCTGTTCGGCGCTGACCTCCAGGCACACGATGGGGTCGAACCAGAGCTTAAACACGTCCTCGGGGAAGAGGCCGCGGAGGTCTGCTTTGGCGGAATCCCACAAGTGGGCGGAGCTGGCGGCGACAACGGGCATGAAGGGCGAAGCGGACGGGGGCGGTGGATTTATTCACAGTGCGCTCGCAGAAAGCTTTTTCATCACGGTCCGACTACCCGCGCCATGGCCAGAACCGGGAGAGAAAAATTGGGAGCGAGCACTGGCTCCGGGCTTGGCCGGGCGGGCTCGTACGTATGCCGCTAGTGGCAAACGTTTTATGGATACTCTCAGCGGGGGGCCGATGGAGGGGCGAGACGGGGGTCGTGAAAAAGAGCGTTCCGGCTGGCGCGAGGAGCGGAGACGGGGGCGGAGTAACGAGGAGCGCCGGGGGCCTTTCAAGGGCAAGTTTTCGACAAGTTATTCACCACGGATCGGCGCATAAGTTTCGGCGTTTTTTCGTTGCCACGAGCATCGGGTAAAACCCCGGGGTGTTTCGCCTCTGAAACATGTGTAACCGATTTGTCACTACAGCGCCGTCCCCGGGCGGCGGAGGGCGCGAGAGGGCAACGAAAACGCCCGCCCCAGAAGGGCGGGCGGGGGTGGCGGAGGTCGCGAGGCGGAGCGAGTCCGTCGCCACGGGACGGGGCTCGATCCGCCGGGCGCGCAGACCTCAGGGGTTGGTCGCGGGCCGGGTGGGTGCCTGCCGGGGCGCCGCGGGCTCCACGACGAGCTCACCCGGGGCCGCGCCAGTCGTGCCGTTCGACCCGCCGGGGATGCCGCCGATCGTGGTGTCGGTGGCCTCGCGCGCCTGGTCGAGCCGCCCCTGCAGGTCGCGAAGACGCCGGGTCAGATCGGCCTCCTTGGCGCGACGTTCGTCGTTGTTGAGTAATTGAAAATTGGAGGCGTCACGCACGATGTTGGCGGGCAAAAGGAGGAGACGATTGATCACGCCCTGGTCTTTGATCGAGCTGAGGTAGAGCGCGGTCAGTTCGGAGGAGAGCGCGATCGATTCCTGCGCGAGGCTCTGGGTCAGCTGCACCTGGGTGCCGAGGCGCTCGTTTCGCGCCAGCTCGCCGCCGAGCACCGAGGAAACCTCGTTGGAGATCTGCGCGGCGTAGCGGTCCAGCGACTCGCGGGTGAGATTTTGATCGGAGGCGATCTGGCCGAGGATCGGCTGGATCCGCTCGGAGAGGCGTCCCGAGACCCGGTCGATCTGGGCATTCTGCATCTGCTCAGCCTCTTCCGGCGTCTTTGGCAGCGGATTGTAGGGCTGGAGTTTTTGTGCGACCGCGGCGGCCAAGTTTTCGACCCTGGCCGCTTCCGCCGCCCTCGCCTCCTCCTCGGTGGCGAAGAGCCCGCCACTCCCCGAAGCGATCGCATCCTTCAACAACTGGTTGACCGCGGCGATTTCCTGCCGGGTCTCCGCTGCGCTGCGGGCGAGCGCCTCCTCATGCGCTCGGCGCATCTGTTCGATCGCCTCGCGCTGGGCGGGCAGAACCTTCGCATTGACGTAGTAGGCGTAACCGCCCAAGAGCGCGCCCATCAGCAGCGCGGTGACTAAAATGGCCGGGGCCTGCTCTTTTAGTTTAGACATAAGAATACCGTTCCTAGCAGGGACCGCGTGACTTGCGGAGCAAAACTTGCACGAGGCGCTGCCGCCTCGCGTTTTTCCCCCGGCTTCGCTCCTTCCCCTCCCTGATGCGCGGCCATCCCTGTCCGCCGGTATTTTCCTTCAAAACCCCGCCCACCCCCGCATGAGCCTCAATCACTCCGAACAGCTGGTTTACGACTACCTCCAAACCCAAGTCGACGAGCGCAGGCACTGGCAGGACGTCGTCCGGCGCGAAGCCGACCGCGCCGGCGCCGATCCCCACACCGCGGCCTCCTCGCTCGAAGCCGAACTCTGGCGCTACTACCTCGAACGCGCCGCCGTCACCGAGCCCTTCCGCGCCACCGCCCGTCGCGAAGGCCTGAAACGCACCAGCATGCGAAACCTCGCCGAGCTCCTGCTCCGCCTCTGGGCCCCAAGCGCCCCGACGCCCACCCGCCCCTCCCCCACCCCGCATTCCTGAGGTGGCTTCATCCGAAACCCACGCCGCCACCCTCGCCCCCAGTACACCCATGGCACGGACCGTGCAGAACCGGGGTGCATTCCCCACCTCCACCCCGCACCACCCTCGCAATCAGGCATCGACAAGCCCGCGCCAGCCCCCAGCCTTGTTCACAAGTTACCCACCTAATGGAATCCATCACCGGTCCGGTCGGTCTGAAACCTCGGCTAAAGATGGCGGCGAAGGCCAAAGCCTTCGTCCTCGACACCAACGTCCTCCTCCACGACCCCCAATCGATCTTTAAATTCGAGGACAACAACCTCGCCATCCCCGTCGAGGTCCTGGAAGAGCTCGACGCGATAAAGACCGAGCAGTCCACCGAGCGAGGCCGCAACGCACGCCGCGTCCACCGCATCCTCTCGGAGCTCCTCCCCGACTCCCGCTCGATGCACGAGGGCGTGAAACTGCCCAACGGCGGCACCCTCTCCGTCATCATCAACCCCTGGCTCGCGGACCCCGCCCTGCGCGACACCCCCCAGATGGTCGCCTTCCGCGCCATCCTCCCCGACCTCGCCAAAAAGGATAACCGCATCATCGCCGCGGCCCTCTACGTCAAATCCTGCTACCCCCCGCCCACCATCCTCGTCACCAAAGACGTCAACGTAGCCCTCAAAGCCCGCGCCGTCGGCCTCGAAGCCCAGGACTACCTCAATGACAAAGTCGCCCAAGTGGACGACGAAGGCGACTACCGCGAGATCGAGGTCACCATCTACGAGCTCCAACGCTTCGCCTCCGAGGGCGAGCTCACCCTCGAAGACGGCACCGCCCACACCCTCTACCTCAACGAATACGTCCTCCTCCGCTCCACCGAGGGCAAAACCATGCCGGCCCGCTACTACGGCGAAGGCCGCATCTGCCGGCTGAAAATCCCCGACTGGATTAAAGCCCCCGGCGGCATCCCCGTGCGCTGCCGCAACCTTGAGCAACAGTTCTTCATGGACGCGCTCCTCGACGACTCCATCACCCTCGTCACCTGCTTCGGCAAGGCCGGCACCGGCAAGACCCTGCTCTCCATCGGCTGCGCCCTGCACCAGACCCACGACGAACACTCCCGCTTCGACGGCGTGTCCATCTCCCGCCCCATCATGGCGCTCGGCAAAGACATCGGCTTCCTCCCCGGCACCATGGAGGAAAAGATGAAGCCCTGGCTCCAGCCCTACTTCGACGCCCTTGAGGTCCTCATCCCCTCCAAACCCCCCAAAGACCCCCAGTTCGCCGCGAAAAAAGTCTCGAAGAAAAAACACAAAACCGCGTCGGCCCTCGCCATGTCTCAGGCCGCCCTCTCCTCCGGCGCCGCGCCCCTGCCCGCCAGCTCCGGCCCCAACGCCCCGATGAAGCCCTACGAACGCCTCATCAAAAGCGGCCTCGTCGAGATCGAGGCCCTCGCCTTTATCCGCGGCCGCTCCATCGCCCGACGCTTCTTCATCCTCGACGAGGCCCAGCAACTCACCCCCCACGAGGTGAAAACCGTCATCACCCGCATCAGCGAAGGCTCGAAAATCGTCCTCATCGGCGACCCGGCCCAGATCGACAACCCCTACGTCGACTCCCGCAGCAACGGCCTCGTCTACTGCCACGACCGCATGAAAGGCCAGTCCCTCGCCGCCCACGTGAAACTCACCAAAGGCGAGCGCAGCCGCCTCGCCGAGCTCGCCGCCGACCTGCTCTGAGCGCCGGGATCACTCCGTTGTACGGCGCGGAGCAGCGGAGCGAGGTGGCAAACAGCTTTCGGTGCGGACCGAGCGAAGGACCACCCGAAAGGTGTTTCGAGCCGGGGACCCCGCCGAAAGGTGCCGACACGCCCCCACTGATACGCCCCGGGCAACCGCACGTTTCCCACTGAGTTCCCACTGAGCCCAAAGACCGCGCCGGCGGGCCCCGCGCCCTTCCCCCGTATCCAGCCAGCCCCTACACGGGGCGGCGCAGCGCGGCGCACACGATCCCCGCCGCCACCGCCGCGTTCAGCGACTCCGCGCCCCCCCGCCGCGGGATCGTGACCCACCGCGTCACCACCTCCCGCACCGGCGCCGAGGGTCCCCGCCCCTCGCTCCCCACCACCACCACCGCATCCTCGAGCGGAGCCACCCCGTACACCGACTCCCCCCGCAGATCGCAGCCCAGCACCGGCACCCCGACACCGCCCAGCACCGGCGCGAGCTCCGCCGTGATCGCCCGCACCCGCGCGAACGACCCCATCGAAGCATTGATCACCTTCTGCGAAAACAAATCCGCCGAATCCGGCGAGAGCAGCACCCGTCCGAAACCAAACCAATCCGCCAGCCGCAGCAAAGTCCCCACGTTTCCCGGATCCTGGATCCCGTCCAGCGCCAAGGTCAGCCCCCGGCCCAGCTCCCCCGGCTCCAGCTCCCTCCGCAGCAGCCGGCCCACCGCCAAAACCGAAGAAGGCGTCGGGAAATGACTCATCCGCGCCATCTCCTCCCCGCTCACCCGCCGCACCCCCGCCTCGCCCCAGGCCCCCGCCACCCACTCCTCCGTCGCATAGAGCTCGAGCAGCTCCACCCCGGCGGCCAGCAGCTCCCCCACCACCTTCGACCCCTCCACTACAAACACGCCTGCTACCTCGCGGTGCCTCTTCTCGCGCCAATCGCGCACACGCTGAATCTCGGCCTTGGTAAGCGGCATGGCCCCAACCCAGACGCCCCAAACCCGCTTGGCAACGCACCTCCGCTCCTCCCCTTCCCACTCTGAGTCACCCGTGCAAAAACGCCCAGCTGGAATGAAACTTTTTCAGCCGCCGACCTTGGCACGCCCAGTGCTCAAAACAGGGGACAGACGACTTCCCTGCTCCGGCAGGGTTTAGGGGTAACATGGATGTCCGGCCTTATAGCCGGACCAGAATAGAAAAGGGCCCGCCGTTTAGGGGTAATCGGCGGGCCCTACTGTTTTTCAGCCCTCGCCTTAGATCCCCGCCCCGTCCACCCCGAACCCCGCCTCGACTCCCAAATCTATCTCTCCGAAGCGTCACCCATGTGCCCGGACAGTTTGTAACCTAAGCCCGGATCCTACCGCGTCGCGGACCGGACAAGGCGCCAGGAGCTAGAAGCACGGGAGCAGCATGTTCCCTCCACGGTCTGGTTTTGACAGACGTTCCCCCCGGTCGGGAACCTGCGTCATGCTCATTCCCCACTATTGGGCGGAGGCTCGGCTACAGCACAAAGCCGCCGGCAAGCAGGTGACCGTGCGCCGCTGGGGCTGGTCGGATGCCAGCCAGACGGACGCCCAGACCCTCGCGGAAAAACGCGTGCAGGACGCGATGCAACGCATCCTCTCGGGCGAGAACCTGCAGCGCCGCGAAACCCGCGACAGCTACGGCACGCAGGAAGGTGTGCCGATCCGCGAGGAGCTTGTGTCGCGGCATGGCGAGAACGTCGTCACCCGCAACAGTTATGGCTCCCTTTGTCTAAACGCGCCGCGGGTCTTTTTCGCCGATATCGACGCCCAGTGGCCGCATGCCCTGCGCGTCCCGACGATGGGCTGCCTGTTCCTGGTACTCGCGGGACTGGGTGTCGGCCTGTGGCAGCGCTCGGTCGTGATCGCAGCGGCCATCGCCATCGGCCTACCTTGGCTGTGGTCGGGTATCGCCAAACAAATCAATCGGATGCGCCGGCCAAAGGGGGAAATGATCGCCAAGCAGCAGCGCTTGGACG
>JBILUB010000117.1:0-7249 GCA_044371245.1 Opitutaceae bacterium | reverse complement strand
GGGGAGTGGAGGGTCTCAGTAAAGCCCTTGCCGAGGAGCTCCCCGCGCCCCTGGCAGCCGTGCCGCTCAGCCCGGGCGTGATCGACACCGCCATGCTCAGGCAGTGTTACGCCGAGGGCGCCGCCGAGTATCCCGGCCCGGCCGCGTGGGCCAAGGTCGCGGTGCCCTTCTTGTTGAAACTCGGCCGCAAGGATAACGGCAAGAGTCTCACTGTGCCGGGGTTTTGACCCGCTCGCGTTTCGTGCTTCACCGCCGCGTGCGCGGCGTCGATCGAACGACGCCGGCGTCTGCGCCGAGTCCAGTCTGCGAGCGTCCTGGGGCTCCAGAGCGCGTGTGATCGCGCTCCATGCGGTTCGTGCCTGGATCCGGGCGCCAAGCAACTCCGGGTAGCGTTAGGCGAGGTGGCTTCGCGCACCGTGCCTGGCCCCGGCGGGCGGCTCGCGGCGCGCGCCGCCCGGCGTCGTGCCAAAGTGAATACGGTAGGCCCGGCAGAAACTGTTCGCATCGGCAAAGCCGCAGGCGAGCGCCACATCCTGTACCGGTATCTGGGTGGCTCGTAGCATGCGCTGCGCCTGCTCCAGCCGCAGGCGCCGCAGCATCGCGCCAGGCGGCTCCCCGTAGCGTTTGCCAAAAGCGCGAATGAAGTGTTCGCGGCTGATCCCGCAGCGCGCCGCCAGTTGCTTGAGATTTAGGGGCGAGCGAAAGTTGTCCCGCAGGTGGTGGTAACCAAACTCCACCGGATCCCGGGTCTGCGTGTCCGCCACCTGCTCGCGGTAGAGGGCGAGCAACAGGCGGTGAAGGAGCTCGGACTCGTGGAAACGGTCACGAAAATCCCGCGCGTGAAAACGTCGGCCGATTTCGATCATCAGGGCTGCGGCTTCGCCCTCGCCCTCTAGGCGCGGCACCGAACCAAAATCCGCTTTCAAGCGCTCAAACCAAGGCGCGAGTGCTCCGAGGCGAAACGAAAGGTAACGCAAACGATACGGCGCGCCGCCCGCTTCTTCCGGGTAACCGTAACGGCTGGCTTCGTCGTGCGTAAACAACATGGCTCGTCCGCTCGCGACCGCGCGCCGCCCGGCCGAGTCCTCGAACCAGCCCTCGCCCGCGAGCGTCTGCTGGATCACCGCTTCATCGGCCCGCCCGCGACGCTGATTGTCGAATTTATAGTCCACACTTGTCCGCGTCTCGTCGGCGATGCCGGTGACGGCTGAGAAAGGCTGGGGCGGAGTCGTGGGCATGAGTCGGGGGCGGATCACAAACGGCGTACCAGGGATCATGCTTTGGTGTTTTGTGCCTCCGGTCCATCCGCCATTAACTGAGGAAAAAACCGCTTTCATCATGCCTTCGCCAAAACGAACCAAACTTTCCGGTCACGCCGCGCATACTCAAGACGCCTCCGCGACCGGACTGTCCGGCCGGTTTCATCGCCCGATAAAGCTTACCATGCTCGGCGCCGGTTCCGGTTTCACGCCGCGTCTGGTGAATGACGTGCTGCGCATCCCCGGGCAGCAGGGCGGCTTGATCGCTCTGGTGGACATCGACCGCTCGCGCCTGCGCACCATGCACAAGCTCATCCGCAAGTTGATCGCCCAGCTCGGTGAGGATGCGCGCTGGAAGGTCGTGTCCTCTCCCGAACGGGCCGAAGTGCTGAAAGACAGCGACTACATCGTGAACTGCATCGAGGTCAGCGGGCTCGAGTGTGTGCGCCACGATAATGACATCCCGCTGAAGTATGGAGTCGACCAGTGCATCGGCGACACGATCGGTCCCGGCGGCTTGTTTAAATCGCTGCGCACGATCCCGGTCTTTCTCGAGGTCCTGCGCGACTGCGAGCGGCTTTGCCCGGGTGCTCTGGTGCTCAACTACACCAACCCGATGGCGATGATGTGCACCGCGGCCGGACGGGTTTCGCCGATGTCGGTCGTGGGGCTGTGCCACAGCGTGCAGGGCACCGGTCAGATCCTCGCTCGTGAGGCGGGGGTGCCTTACGAGGAGTTGGACTGGGAGTGCGCCGGGATCAATCACCTCGCCTGGTTCACGAAACTGGAGCACCGCGGGGTCGACCTCTACGGCGACCGACTTTACCGCAAGTTTGCCGCCGATCTTGCCGCGGCCGAGCGGGAGCGTCAGGCGGGCATCACCTCTTGGGACAGCGCCGATGTGAAGAGCTGGGGTAAATCGCAGCCGAGGCACTACGAGCAGATCGATCTCGTGCGAAGGGACATGTGTCTGCACTTCGGCGCCTACATCACCGAGAGTTCGGGGCATCTTTCCGAGTACCTGCCCTACTACCGCAAGAGCGAGGCGGGGCGTGCGCTGCTGCGGCAGGGCTACAGCGGCGGCACGCGCTTCTACGCGACCAACTGGCCCGAGTGGCGGAAAGATGCGGACGCTTCGCGCCGCGCGATGTTGGAGGGTGAGGAATCGATCGAGTGGGCGCGTTCGTGGGAGTATGCGTCTTGGATCATCGAGGCGCGGGAGAAGGACCAGCCCTTCCGCATCCATGGTAACGTGATGAACAATCACCGCGGCGCCGGGCAGCTGATCACGAATCTGCCCGCCGACAGCTGCGTCGAGGTGGCCTGCATGATCGACGGGAATGGGGTCAACCCCACGCGCTTCGGAGCCCTGCCGCGCCAGATGGCGAATGTCTGCGCGAGTAATCTCGCGATGTTTGATCTCGGCGCCGAGGCCGCGATCCATCGCAGCAAGGAGGCGGCGATCCATGCGCTGCTGCTGGATCCGCTCTGCGCCGCGGTTTGCACGCCCGCCGAGATCAAGGCGATGACCTTGGAGCTTTTTGCCGCGGAGAAGGATTATCTGCCCGGCTATCGCTGAGCGGAGGGTGGACGATGCCGCCCGAGCGGCGGGAAACGTGTTGCGGTTTAGGCGCCCGCGAGAGCGTCGTTGAGGATGCGCGCGACGACGGACTGAGCGGGCTCGGCGAGGGGATGTTCGCGCTGGAGACGCTCGACATGGGCGCGATACTCGGTCGGAAGTCCGGGCCGGGTTTTTCGCAGTGAGCGCAGGGTGTGGGCGAAGAGCAGGCGCAGGGGCAGACTGTCCGGCTGCTCGAGGCAGAGGTGGAGCTGCCCGTCGAGGATCTCACGCTCTCCGCGCAGCGCGGACCCTGCGGGCTCGAGCGCGGCGGTGCGAACGGCGAGCGCTTGATCGAGGCGCAGCAGGTAGGCGGAGGCGAGCTCGGGGGGGGGAGGGGCGCCGGCTGCCGGATTGCGAGCCGTGAAATCGATGCCGGCATAGCTCGACAAAAGTGCGGCCAGCGTACGCCCGAGCTCGGGCAGGGCGGAGCCGGGGTCGGAGGGCGAGCAGGTAAGGGTCGCCGTGGCCAGACGGGCCGCGTCGATGGTGCGCAGCAGGCGGAGCTCGATCGTCCACGGCTCGGCGAGGCAGCGCAGGTGGGTGATGACGAGATAGTCGGCGGGGTCGTCCGCGACGCAGGCGCGCGCGTGGCGGGAGGCCGTGCCGTCATCCCACGGCACGCCACCAAGGATAAAGCCGGGCCGGGGTTTCACCACCCAGGGAACGAGGGTTCGTCCAAGGGAGGGGTACTGGAGTTCGAGCTGCTCGGTCAGCCACAGGGGAAGGGCGCGGGCAAGGCGGCCGGCGGCGTCGCCGGGGGTGTTGCCGGTGCCGTCCCGTGCGGGCTGGGTGGGATCCAGCTCGGCACTGGCGCCGAGAAAGGCGACCAAGGGGGCGTCGTGTGCTTTCGCGTCGAAAAGTTCGGTCGCGGGCGAATCGTGGGGCAACCAGACGGGCCCCTCGACGGCGAGCAACGTGATCTCAAGGGGAGCCGGGGCCGCTGTTTGCTCGGTGGCCGAGCTCGCAATCCGGGGTGGGCGCGCGATCAGCGGCGGGTTGGTCTCGAGATCGAGCCGCGCCTTGGTCAGTTCGGCGTCCCAAGAGGCGAGGCGGTTCTTCCAATCCGGGCGTTGTTTGGCATAGAGCTGGTCGAGCAGGCGGCGGGCGGCTTCCAGTTGGCCGAGGTCGTGGTAGGCTTTGAGGAGGTTGCTTCCCGTCGGCAGACCGTGGAGGGACACGTCGTAGTAGGGAGCGGTGAGTTGGAGCAGCTCCGGGAGGTGGGCGTGGTTGCCAAGGTCGCCGCTCATCTGCTGGAGGAGGTCGGCCGGCACGGGGCGGGGAGCGCGTTCCAGGGCCTCGTCGTAGAGCTTCAGCGCGGGGGCGAGCTGACGTTGCTCGAGGTGTTGGCGTGCGATCCAGAGGCGGGCGCGCCACGCATCCGGCAGCGCGGCTACCCGGCCGTGGGCCGCGAGGGCGGCGGACGCGGGCTGACCGGTCTGTTCGAGCGCGACATAGGAGGCGAGGGCGTCCTCGAGATTCGGGTCCAGCTCGAGCGCGCGCCAGTACAGGGGGCGTGCTTCGTCGGGCCCCGCGAGGACCTGGCGGGCACGGGCGAGGTTGACCAACGCGAGCGGGCTTTCGCCGCGGCGGGCGATCAAGCCGCGCAAAACGAGTTCGGCATCCGCGGGGCGCTGGAGCTCGAGCAGGGTGGCGGCCAGCAAGACTTGGCCGCGTTCGGGCGTGGGGTCGATTTGCGCGAGGTGCTCGACAAAGGGGAGAACCTCGGTGGCGAAGCCATCACGCAGGGCTTGGACGAGCACCGGAACCAGTTCGGCCGGAGCGTCGCGGTGGCGCTCGAGATGGGGTCGGAGGATTTTTTCCCGCCACTCCTCGCGTGGCAGGCTGATCTCTCGTCCGTAGGCATCGTGCATCTGAATCGCTTCGGCGGGGGCGGGCGTGCCGGAGCGGGCGTCGGGCTGGGGTCGCCGACGAGGGCCAAAAAGGCGGCGGAAAAAGTTCATCAAACGGGGCGTTTCGGGGTGGGGGACGCAGTTCTAATGAGCGGAGGGCGAGCGCTGGGCAAGACGGAGAAAAGCTCCTCCCCGCGTTGATCCGGGCGGCGTTGGATCGACCGGGCTCCCGCGTGCCGCCTGCCGCGTGGAAATCTTCGCGGACAGCCTCGTCGCCAGGACTCAGCGCCGGGAGGGCAGTTTAAATTCGACGCGGGGCGGCGCTTGATCGGGCGCGCCCGTCCCTGCCGACTCTGCGGGCAGGGGGGCGATCGGCGTGGCCTCGGCCGCGACCGGGGTGATGGGGGTGGGCGGCCCCTGGAAGACGGTGCCCGCCGGGATTTTCGCCAGGCCCTCTTCGATCAGGCGTTTGACGTGCGCATCACGGGTGCGGCGATCTGGACTGCCCATCACGGTGACGATGATTCTTTTACCGTCACGCTGGGCGGTGGCGGCGAGGCAGAAACCGGCGGCTTTGGTGAAGCCGGTCTTCAGCCCGTCGCAGCCGGGCACGGAGCCGGGCTCCCTCGATTCGAGGAGTTTGTTGTGGTTTCGCATCGGCAGGGGCTCCGTCCGCACGCCCGCGCCGAAAGGACGAACGCGGGTGGAGCTGTAGCGCAGCACGTCGGTGTGTGTGAGGAGCTCACGGCTGAGCAGGGCGAGATCGCGGGCGGTCGTGAGGTCGCCGTCTTCGATCCGGCGCGAATCGGGTGGGAGGCCGTGGGGGGAGCGGAACACGGTGTTGTTCATCCCAAGGGAGCGGGCGCGGGCGTTCATCGCGGCGACGAAGGCTTCACGGCCGCCGAGGATCTGGGTGAGAGCGTGCGCGGCGTCGTTGGCCGACTCCACCATCAGGGCATAGAGCAACTCCTCGACGGGAAAGGTTTCCCCCGCGGCGAGATGAACCTGGGTGCCGCCCATCGCTTGATCGGCGGCGGTCGCGGTGATGGGGGTGTCGAGGCGGACTCGGCCGGCGACGATCGCGTCGTGCACGACGAGAAAAGTCATGAGTTTGGTGACACTTGCGGGCGGCGAGGCCGTGTCCGCGTTTTCTTCGATCAGGACCGCGCCCGTGCTGGCATCCAGGGCGAGGGCTCCCCGGTAGTCGGCCCGTAGCGTGGCGACGTTGAGCAAGATGGCGGCGAGGAGCGGCCAAAGAAGCGAGAGGGAGGGCGCGGGACGCATGGGAGGAGAAAGAGAATTACTCGAGATGAGGTGCAGGAGCGCAGCAGGCAGGTGGCGGGGGTCGATGACGTTTTTCCAGCGGGATCGATTGGTGTCGGCGGGTGGGAAGGGTCGGCGAAGAGGATTGGGAAGAACGTGATCTGAAGCGGGGAGTGGAAAAGCGCCGGCGCGCGCTTTACCGCGCCTCTCGGCCGCGGGCCCGGTGCCACGGCGCCACGGCGAGCCCGTGGACCAAGATCGAGACCGCAACCAAACCAAGGGTGAGGGAAACCAACCGGCGGCGAGGCTCTCCGGCAGGCCCGCCGAGATCGCATAAAACAAGGAGTAGACCACCAACGCGCCGATGCCGAGTCCGGATCCCTCCGCCCAAAACACGTCGTTCGCCCACCAGCGCCAGCCACCAACTCCCGGGATTTTCGCCTCGGAGCAGGGCCAGTCCGAGCATGACGAAGGGGAATGTGGTTCCGTCGTTCAGCCCCGCATCGGTGGTAAGCGTGAGCCGCGCGCTGTCGCGATCGCGGAAATGACGACGCCGCACGTCCGAGGCGAGCACCGGATCCGTCGGCGCGACAATCGCGCCGAGGAGGATGGCGGCGCCCCAGCTCCAACCGAGAAGAACGACCGGCGTCGTGGCGACAAGAGCCACGGTGATCGTCATCGAGCCGAAGGCCAGGAACAGGGCCGGCCGGAGGGCGGGGGCGTCCGGCCTAAGGCGCAACTTTAGCCCGACGGTGAAGAGCGACACGGTGACGGCCAGTTCCGCTCCATGATGGAACCAGGCGATATGCTCCATCGGGTCCAAATGGACAAAGCCTAGTCCCCATGGGCCGAGCACGAAGCCCGTCGCGAGGTACAGCATCGCGGGCGTGATCGGCGCTCGCTCCATCCAGGGATGGAGCAGCCCCATCAGGAGCACGAGGCCGCCGCCAAGGAGGAGCCAAAGGGCGAAGGGTATGGGAGTGGGCTCCGGTTTCTGCGGTTCTACGGATCAAGGAGCCGCGGCGGGGAGAGTGCCAAAAAAAGCCACGTCCGAGGACGTGGCTGTGAAGGCGGAGGAATGGCTACTTTGGGTCGGAAGGATCCGGCGCCGAGCCGCGGGTTCGACGGGTGCGTCTAGCGATCGGAGGCGACCCGGATCTCGCTTTCGACGTCCCAGCCCTCGGCGGCGGCCTCGGCACGTTTTTCGACGCGCTCCTTCATCTCTTTGTTTGGGACCGTGCCGCGAAGGACCAGCT
>JBILUB010000116.1:0-7272 GCA_044371245.1 Opitutaceae bacterium | reverse complement strand
AGGGTGTCCTGGAAGCCGCGATAGGATTCGAGGGGGTTATCCAGTTCGGGGGGGATGAAGGAGGCCTGGAGGCGGACGTAGAGGCCCACGTTGTTGTGCAGGGCGATGACGGCGCGCTGGAACTGGGTGCGCCGCTGGGCCGGGATCGGACGGGCGATCTCGGCCTGGCGCTCGAGCTCGTCGAGGCCGGGGACGAGCTGGTCGTAGGAGAACCGTTTTTTCCCGGCGCCGTCTTCCTCGGAGAGTTTCAGGGCGGCGAGCAGCTCGGGGTGGACGATCTCGAAGACCTGGTGGGTGTGGGCCTTGCGGTCATGGAGGAGGACGTCGGCGATCCAGGCGGAGGGGGCGAGGCGGGTGCCGTCGGCGAGGCGCACGGTCTGGCGGCCCTGGAACTGGAGCAGGGTGGTGCGGGCGACGGTATCCAGGGGCTTGATACGGCCATTGACCAGGACGGGCAGGCGGCCGAAGGCGAGGTGGTCGGGGGCGTCCGGCGGCGGGGTGGGCGTGCGGAGGGTCGAGGCGACGTAGAGGAGGCCGAGGAAGAGGACGAGAAGGGGGATGATCTTTTTCATGGCGGGCGGCGGAGCGGGCTCAGGCGGTCTTGGCGACGGGGCCGGGGGTGGTGGCGCGCGTGCCGGCGCCGGCGAACCAGGTGGTCACGGAGGCTGCCTTGAAGGCGCGGGCGAGGGCGAGCAGGGCGAGGGCGGTGAGGGCGTGCAGGCCGATCACGACCCAGCGCAGGATGGCGTCGTAGATGTCTCCGCCGAGGAAGCCGTAGGCGACCACGCCGCCGAGGAGGAAGAGGGAGGCGACGGCGTAGGAGGCGAGGAGGGGGCGGGTCCAGGCGCGACGGGTGGCGAGGCCTCCGAGCAGGGCCGCGCAGGCGAGAAACTCGAGGGCGAGCACGGTGAGTCCGAGGGTGGCGATCGCACCCTCGGTGGAGGCGGTGACCCAGAGACCGATCAGGCCGGCCATGAGGCGGAGGGCGAGAACGAGGCCGAGGGCCATGACGGCGCCCGGGGGCTCGGGCAGCGAGGGGGCGCCGCGGCGGGCGGTGAAGAGGGCCAGGTGCCAGCCAAATTGCCAAAAGAGGCCGACGGCCATGAGCAGGCAGCTGAGGTAGGGGATGACCCAGGAGGGGTTGCGCACGACCTGGAGCACGGTGGTGCGGTCGTTGTTGTCGAAGCCCGCCTGATAGAAGGTTTTGCCGTCGTGGCGCAGGGGGTTGTTCATGAAGATCAGCACCTCGCGGTCGTTGGTGCCATCGGCGGTGGAGAGGCGTACGCGGCTGGAGAAGTTTTTCGGGATGTCGGTGCCGGCGTAGCGGTCGTGGGTGAAATCGAGGAGGGTGAGCGCGTAGGGTTTGTAGGCGCGTTCGAAGCGCATGCTGAGTTTCCACTCGCGGCCGGCGAAGGAGAAGCGCTCGGGCTCGATGAGCATGGTGGAGACAAGGAAGACGCCGAGGCTGCCCTGGTCGGAGACGACCTCGACGAGGGCGGCAGGCAGATTGCGTTTATCCTGCTCGTAGGTCATGGGCAGGGGAGCGAGGGCGAGGCGGGGGCCGAGGCCGCGGGTGGAGGGGTTGGGCGCGAGACGGAGGGCGGGGGGCTCCTCCCCCTTGAGGGCGAGGGTCGCGTTCGGGTAGTAGGCGCGGGGGATGAGCTGGAAGGGGAGGGACTCGGCGGTGATCTCGCGGTCGAGGCGGGCGAGGCGTTTCTCGGGGATGGCGGTCACGATGTCGCGGTCCGCTTCGGTGGTGTCGATCACCGCGAGCTCGTTGAAGCGCCAGCTTTCGGAGTAGTTTTTGGTCTGGCCCTCATCGAGACGCATCTGGAACTCCTCCTGGAAGAGGCCGGTGAAGAGCTCACCGATGAGCAGGAGGATGAGGCCGAAATGGACGAGCTGGATGCCCGCTTTTTTCCAGGTGAAGGCGAAGCGTTTGGTGTGGGCCGCGACGAGGTTGATCAGGAGAAGGCCGCCGATGAAGTAGCCGCCGGGAAAGATGGGGATGGGCAGGCCCCCGATCTCTTGGAGCACGATGAAACTCCGGAACCATTTCTCCTGGACGGCCCAGATGCCGAGGTGGACCTGGTCGATGGTGGCCAGAAACACCAGCACGGCGGAGAGCGCGAGGAGCGCGACCGTGAGCTTTAGCGAGACAAAGAAGCGGATGAATTCGCGGAGTAGTTCGCGCATGACGGGGAGGCGGGGCGGGGTAAAAGCGGACGAGGGAAGGGGGATGGGCCGGAGGGCCTAAATCGAGGGGGGGCTCGGCGTCCTCAGGAGGCGGGACGCAGGGTTTGGAGAAACTCAAGAAAGGCGCCGCGCTGGGCGGCCACGAGGGCGTCGGGGCCGGTGATTTTGAAAAACCAGGTGGAGCCGGCGTGGGGCACGATGGCGCCCAAGACCCGCTGCGGGGCGGCGGGCGGGGTGGCCGGGCCGAGCAGCTCGACGACATCAACGTGCAGGGCGCCCACGTCGAGGTGACGGAGGGCGGAGCCCAACTCGGCTTCGGGGATGGGGGGGAGCCCGAGTTGCTGCCGCCAGCGGTTGACGTTGGCCAAGTTACCCCCGACATCGCCCGGGAAGGCCGTGACGGCGAGCTCCGCGCCGAGGCCGCC
Source organism: Opitutaceae bacterium (assembly GCA_044371245.1). Taxonomy (GTDB): domain Bacteria; phylum Verrucomicrobiota; class Verrucomicrobiia; order Opitutales; family Opitutaceae; genus IMCC26134_A. Next base: position 4,651 of record JBILUB010000116.1, on the reverse strand, counting down.
GGAAGCGGAGGGGATGAGCAGGGTGGCCTTTCGCATCGGGCGTTCGGGGCCGGCGGTCCAGGTGGCGGGAGCATCCCAGACCAAGGAGGGGCCCGTGGCGGTGGGCACGGCGGTGTTTCGCATCGCGGCGTCGGCGTCGGCCCCGCCGGCGGCGAAGGGCGGGGTGGGAGCGGCCGGCGGGGGCGGCGGTGCGGCGGGCTCCTTGGCCACGGAGTAAGTCTGGATCTCGGAGCGACCGCAGCCGGCGGCGACGAGGCAGAGGATAAGGAGCGCTACGGCAGTCGGGGAGGGGCGGGGCATCGTAGGGAAAAGCCCACATGTCGTGTCGTCTTGGTTAAAGGGCAACCCATTCCCGGTGGTGTGGAAACACGCCCCCGCCAGAATAAGCGGGAGCGGCCTTGTGCCTCGCGCGGGGTCGCCGCAGCGTGAGACGGATGAATCCGCAAGCCCAGGGAGACACCGCATTTCTGGTGACGATTGAAGGGGAGGCCGACGCGGCCATGCTGGCCAAAGTGCGGGCTTTCGCCGCCGCGCTGGCCGCGGATCGATTGGAGGGGGTGACGGAGATCGTGCCTTCGTATGGGAGTGTGGGGGTGTGCTACGAACCGGAGCGGGTGACGACTGCGCGGGGCGAGTTGCCGTGGCGGGTGGTGGCGGAGTGGCTGGAACGGCATCTGGATGGGCGGGGCAAGGCGGCATCGAGGGCGGCGCGAAAGGCGCGGGATCACGTGGTGCCGGTGGTCTACGGCGGTGAGCATGGTCCGGATCTCGACGCCGTGGCCCGGCAGGCGAGCCTGGGCGCCGAGGAGGTGGTGCGGCTCCACGCGGGTGCGACTTATCACGTGGCCGCCTTGGGTTTTAGTCCCGGCTTTCCCTATCTTTTGGGGCTGCCGGCGGCGCTGGCGACGCCGCGGCGGACCACGCCCCGTTTGCGCGTGCCCGGGGGCAGCGTGGGGATCGGCGGCACGCAGACCGGCATCTATCCCCGCGAGACGCCGGGGGGCTGGCAATTGATCGGTCGCACGGGGCTGGAGCTCTGGGATCCGGGACGTGAAGAGGGGGCCGCGCTGTTCGCGGCGGGGGATCGGGTGCGCTTTCGCCCGGTGGACGACTGGGTGCCGGCCCCGGCCGCGCAAGTGGTCGCCGACGTGCAGGCCGGCCCGGGACCGAGAGGGCAGATCGAGGTGCTAAAACCCGGCACCTTGACCACGGTGCAGGATTTGGGGCGCAGAGGGTTCGCGTCCTTGGGCGTCGGGCTCGGGGGAGCGCTGGATCCCTGGGCGGCGGCGGTGGCGAACCTCGCGGTGGGCAATGCGCCCGAGGCGCCCTTGTTGGAGTGCACCTATGTGGGGCCGGTGCTGCGTTTCACCGCGGACACGGTGGTGGCGGTGGCCGGAGCGGAGTGCGCGGCGGTCGCGACCGGACGTCCGGTCCCGGTGCGGGCCGGGGAAACGCTCGATTGCTCGAGTCTGACGCGCGGCGCGCGGCTCTACCTCGCGGTCGCGGGTGGGCTGCGGGTGCCGCGGGTGCTCGGCGGGTCGGGGACGGTGGTGGGGGCGCGTTTCGGCGGGCTGGGTGGCCGGGCCATGCTCGCGGGCGACCGGCTGTCGATCGGGGATTCGGGAGCGCCGGCGGCGCCGGGCGCGAGCTGGCGCCTGGCCTCGCCGGTGCCGGCGCCGATGCGGAAGGAGACGATCGAGGTGCGCCTGGTGCCGGGACCGGACTGGGCGCGGATCTTCCGGCGGCATGGACCCGGTGGTGCGGAGCGGGCGGTGCAGGAACGGCGTTTTCAACTCAGCGCGAAGTCCGACCGGATGGGCCTGCGACTGAGCGGCGAGCCCTTCACGATGCCCGGCGGAGGGGAGGAGCCGCGCTCGCGGCCGGTGGTGCCGGGCACGGTGCAGTTGCCCCCCGACGGACTGCCCATCGTGCTGATGGCGGAGGGGCAGACGGTCGGCGGCTACCCTCAGCTCGGGCAAGTGGCGACGGCGGACCTGCCGCGGCTGGCCCAGGCGCGGCCCGGGGCGGAGATCGTCTTCAAGGTGGTCGATCTGTCGACCGCCCAGCAGGCCCGGCTGCGGGTGGCGGCGGATCTGGCCCGTTTGCGCGTGGGCCTGGCGATGCGGCGCTGAATCCACGGCGTAGGCTTTGTATGGATGAAACAAATACGATATCCGCTTCCGGACCGTTCGTGATCGACCTGAACGCCGACGTGGCCGAGGGCGGGCCGCATGACGAGGAGCTCTTCGGCGCCGGGCTGAGCTCGGTCAATGTCGCCTGCGGAGCGCACGCGGGGGACGAGGCGAGCATGGCCGCGGCCTGTGCGCGGGCCGTCGCCCGTGGCGTGGCGCTGGGGGCGCATCCGGGGCTGGCCGATCGGGCGGGCTTTGGCCGGGTGGAGCGCGAGATCGGCGGGGAGGAGCTGGAGCGGCTGATCGGCGGGCAGCTGCGCGCGCTGGGCCGGCTGGCCGCGGCCTGCGGCTTGTCCATCCGCCACGTCAAGCCGCACGGCGCGCTCTATCACTATCTGAACCGGGAGCCGGAGTGCGCCCGGGTTTTTGTCCGCGAGGTGAGGGAGCTGGCGCCGGGCGCGGCGGTGTTTGGGCCGCCGGAGGGCGGGCTGCGCATGGCGGCGGAGGCGGCCGGGCTGGATTTTGTGGCGGAGGGATTCGTCGATCGCGCGTATCGACCGGAGGGCGGTCTGGTGCCGAGGGGCGAGCCCGGGGCGGTCTTGCGCTCGGGGGCGGAGGCGGCGGAGCAAGCGCTGGCGCTGGCGCGCTCGGGCCGCGTGCGCACGCTCTGCGTCCATGGGGATGGCGCGGAGGCGCCGGTCTTGCTCCGGGCGGCTCGGGCGGCGCTGGTGGCGGCGGGTTTCAGGATTTTGGCGCCGGGGGGGCGGGTGTGAGCGGAGCGGGGGCGGCCAGGGGGCTGGAGGGGGCGAGGAGCAGGGCGAGGCCCGCGGCGACCAGAAAGATCGAGTAGAAGGTGCCGCGGCTGAGCCCGAGGATCGGGCCGGCGTCGGGCTCGCGGAAGATCTCGCCGAGGGACCGCAGGAGCGCATAGCCGAGGAGGAAGAGGCCGGCGATGCGTCCGGGTGCCCGGCGGGCGAGCGGGGTTTTCCAGATCAGGAACTGGGTGAAGCCGAGGAGCAGCAGGCCCTCGAGGCCCGCGGCGTAGAGCTGCGAGGGATGACGGGCGGGGATCAACTCGGTGGGGGTGCCCGGCAGGGCGCTGGAAGGAAAGATGACCGCCCAGGGGACCTCGGTGATTTTCCCCGGGAGCTCTCCGTTGATGAAATTGGCGATGCGGCCGAAGAAAAGGCCGGCGGGGGCGACGCTCACGACCAAGTCGCCGAGATGTCGCCAGGGCAGCCGATAGGTGCGCCCGCTCCACCACAGCGCCACGGCGACGCCGACGAAGCCGCCATGGCTGGCCATGCCGCCATCCCAGACCCGCAGCAGGGAGAGGGGCTCGCGCCAGAGGGACTCGGGTTGATAGAGGAGGAAGTAGCCGAGCCGGCCGCCGACGAGCACGCCGATGACGAGCGCGGTCATGAGGTCTCCGACCCGGTCGGCGGGCAGGGGAGTGAGCCCGCGGCGCGCGTAGCGGACCAGCAGCCACCAGGCGGCGGCGAAACCCGCGAGGTAGGCCAGGCCGTAGTAGCGCAAGCCGATGGTCTCGGTGAACGAAAAGACAAAGGGGCTGAGATCGTGAACCCAGTAGGCGAGGAGCGGCTGCATGCGCGAAAGCTGCGGTGTGAACTGGCGGGGGCCGGGACCCAACCCTATTTCGTCGGGCGATTCGGCGGAGCGCCGGGGCGAGGGCGGGGGAATCCGGAAAAAACCGGGGATCCTGCGGTGGGCCGTGCCGGTCTCCGCTCATCTTGTCGCTCGCGTTGCCCGTTTGAAGCGTTGTGCTTCGGCGCCTCCGTCCCATGTCTCCCCTCGTTTTTCAGATTCTCGGTTTCTTCCTGCTGTTGTTTCCGCTTTGGACGCTGCGGGCGCGGGGCGCGCGGATGGGTGGTTTTGAGCATCGGGTCTGGCCGGGAGGTCGTAATCTCGTGCTCGCGATCTGTGATGTGCTGCGTGCGGCGGCGGGTGCGGGCTTGCTGGTCCGCATGCCGGTCGATCTGCCGGTGCTGGACGGGCTGGGGGTGTGGGGAAATCCTCTGGTGGTGGGAGTGGCGGTCGCGCTCGGCTTTGCCGTCCAGACCCTGGTTTGGCGCGACGACGACCACGCGTTTGCGCCGGTGGCCTTCGGTCTCGGCGTGGCCGCGACCGCGATGCATCCTTTGGTTTTGGCGATCGCGCTGCCTCTGGCGATCGGAACGGCGATCGCGGTGCGGGCCTGGGCCGCGGGATTTATCGCGGCGGGAGTGGGTTTGGTGGGCGTCGGGCTCGCGGTGGAGCAGCAGGACTGGCGGCTCGGTCTTTTCGTCGGAACGGCGTTTTTCGTGCCGGTGCTGATCTCGCTGATGGCGGGCCGGCACCTCGGGTGGCCTCGCAAGTAGGGCGCTTTCCGGGGCACGGGCCCTCGCTCCGATCGGGTGTTTCGACGCCCGGGCAAATTGCGGCGGGTTGCAGGCGCCGGGCCGCGCCGGGCGGACGAGCGCGGCGTTTCGCTCAGGGCGTGGACGGGGGCGCGTCCGGGG
>JBILUB010000115.1:0-7275 GCA_044371245.1 Opitutaceae bacterium | reverse complement strand
CGCGACATCCTCGCCGAGCGCGTCTCGGACGACGCCGCCGCGCGCGAAAAGCTGCGCGTGCTCTACCGCTCATCCGCCCTCGTCTCCAGCAAGGTCCTGCACGGCAAGGACACGTCCGCCGAGGCGGCCAAGTTCAAGGACTACTTCGACTGGACCGAGCCCCTCGCCAAATGCCCGAGCCACCGCCTGCTCGCGATGCGCCGCGCCGAGAAGGAGCTCTTTGTGATGATGCGCATCACCCTGCCCGACGAGACGCTCGCCCTCGCCGAGCTCGAGCGCCTCGTGATCAAATCTCAAATTTCAGATCCGAAATCTCAAATCCCGACGCCTCCGGCGTCGGCCTGCGCCGCCCAGCTCCGCCTGGTCGTGGCCGACGCCTTCAAGCGCCTGCTCGCCCCGGCGATGGAGACCGAGATGCGCCTCGAATCGAAAAAAGCCGCCGACCTCGCCGCGATCAAGGTCTTCGCCGACAACATCCGCGAACTCCTCCTCTCCTCCCCGCTCGGCCGCAAAAACGTGATGGCCATCGACCCCGGCTTCCGCACCGGCTGCAAGACCGTGCTGCTCGACCGCCAGGGCAAGCTGCTCCACAACGACGTCATCTACCCCGAGATGCGCGCCGCCGAGGCGAAGGACAAGATCCTCGGCTTCGCCGCCCGCTTTGAGATCGAGGCCATCGCCGTCGGCAACGGCACCGCCGGCCGCGAGACCGAGGCCTTCATCCGCGCCTGCGGCCTGCCCGCCTCCATCCCCATCGTGATGGTCAACGAGTCCGGCGCCTCCATCTACTCCGCCTCCGAGGTCGCCCGCGAGGAGTTCCCCGACCACGATCTCACCGTGCGCGGCGCCGTCTCCATCGGGCGGCGGCTCATGGATCCGCTCGCGGAATTGGTGAAACTCGATCCCAAGTCGATCGGCGTCGGCCAGTATCAGCACGACGTCGACCAGGCCGCCCTCAAGCGCTCGCTCGACGACACCGTCGTCTCCTGCGTGAACGGCGTCGGCGTCGAGCTCAACACCGCCTCCAAGCAACTGCTCGCCTACGTCTCCGGGCTCAACGCCCGCAGCGCCGCCGCCATCGTCGCGCGCCGCAACGAAAAAGGTCCCTTCGCCTCGCGCGCCGAGTTGCTCGAGGTCTCCGGCCTCGGGCCCAAGGCCTTCGAGCAGGCCGCCGGCTTCCTGCGCATCCGCGAATCGAAGCACCCGCTCGATGCCTCCGCCGTGCACCCCGAGCGCTACGCGCTGGTCGAGCGCATGGCCGCCGACCTCGGCTGCACCGTCCCCGACCTCATGCGCGACGGCAAACTTCGCGCCAAGATCAAGCTCGAGACCTACGTCACCGACACGGTCGGCCTGCCCACGCTGAAGGACATCGTCGCCGAGCTGGCCAAGCCCGGCCGCGACCCGCGCGCCCAGTTCGAGGCCTTCGCCTTCGACGCGTCGGTCAACAAACCCGAGGACCTGAAGCCCGGCATGAAGCTGCCCGGCATCGTGACCAACGTCACCGCCTTCGGCGCCTTCGTCGACATCGGCGTGCACCAGGACGGCCTCGTGCACGTGAGCCAGCTGGCCGACACCTTCGTGAAGGATCCGGCCGAGGTGGTGAAGCCCGGCCAAAAAGTGCGTGTGACCGTGACCGACGTCGATCTGCCCCGCCAGCGCATCGCCCTCTCGATGAAGGCCGCCCCGCAGCTCGGCGCCAAGACCGGGGGCGCCACCGGCCCCGGCCAAGGCCCGCGCGGCCCCGGCGGCGGAGGCGGCGGCCCGCGCGGTTTCGGCAGCGCCCCGGCGAAGCCCGCCGCCCCGCAGTCGCTCAACAACGACTGGTTCAGCGCCGCGCTGAACAAGAAGCGTTGAGCGCTTCTTGGCTGCCAGCCGTCCTGTTCACGTCGACGCGCATCGGGTTCGGATCTCTGGCCCACCCCGTCCGACGGGGGGAGTCAAGGTCGCCCCGACAGCTCTTTGCTTGCTGCAAAACGTTGGACCGAGCCATGTTTCCGGACGCATGAAACCCCTCGCCTCTTTCCTCGGTACGCGCCGCTGCCTAGCCACCGCGGCTCTCTCCTGCGCCGCCGCCCTCCCGGTCCTTTCCCAGCCGGCGCCGGCCGCGGCCATCGCCCCCGCCGCCGGCGTGCCCGCGGAGAGCGGGGGACTCGCTGTAGTGGCTGCCGAACTACGCAAGGCGATCGACGTCAAACTCGCCGCGATCGGCGCGGGTGACGAGGTGCCCAACCGCTTCGACTGGACCGCGCTCGACGGGCAGTTCGACGAGCTCGTCCAGGAGCTGCCGACGCTCCCCGCCCAGGAGGCGCGCAACCGCCTGCGCAATCTCTCCGCGAACGTGAAATCGGAGGAGGCCCGGGCGCTGCTCGCCCGCCTCGGCGCCGCCCTCGAGGTCGAGTTGAAGAACGCCGCGCTCGCGGAGGAAAAGGCCTTGGGAGACAAGCTCGTCGAGATAGCTCGCAGCGCCCTCGCCGCCGGCTCCCCGGAAGAGATCGACGTCCTGTACGATCGGATGGAGGAGCTGCAGCAGCAGATAAACGAGTTCCGCGGACCTCGGCAGTCGCGCTTCCATAATCTGCACAACCGCCAGCAAAACTTTCTCACCGCCTGGCAGAATCTGCTCGAGGCCGTGGCCGACGGCAGCCGCCAAGGCGTGCGCAACGCCGAGTCCAATCTCCTCGGCGGCTATTCCCGGGCCTTTGGCGTCGGGCGCAGCGAGGTCCGCGCGCGGGTGCGGGAGCTCGTGGCTTCGCTGCCCGGCTCGGGGGCCTCGGCCGAGCTCCTGCGCGGTCTCTCGCTCGACCGTCTCGGTGAAGTCCAGCGCGAGCTGCTTTCGGAAAACGAATCGATGGGGTGGAACACCGACGCCAACATCCGCATGCAGATCGTCGCGAGCATCGATCACGTTCGCCTCGCCACCAGCAGCGCCCAGGCGGGCGAAATGGATCTCGCGCTCAGTCAGCTGGCCGGCGGAGGAGAAGGATTTCCCGGTGGGTCCGTCGCGGAAAACTACGTCGTGTTACAGCGCCTGCGGAGCGCGTGGCTCGGGCGGGAGTTGCCCCGGCTCACGGGTTTAAAAAACCTCCCGCCGCCCGCCGCGGAAGAGTTTCCCGAGACCTATCTGCGGCGGCTCGCGCTCGCCGCTGACGCCGCGGGTGAGCTGGAGCAGGCGGGAGTCCTGGCCAAGGCGCTCGGGGTCTATACCGCCCGCCTCGGTGTCAACGGGGGGCGCAGGGTGGGGGATGATCTGGTGGCGGCCTACGAGCACTTCCGCGCGGGGCGCGGTTTGGAGAGTGTGGGGGAAAAAGAAGAGGCGGCCCGTTTCTATCGCCAGGCGATCACGGCTGGCGCGCCCGCCGGTCTCTTGTCCGAGCTCGCCACGCGCCTCCGCGCCATCTCCGAGCCCGACGTCTAAAGGGCGACCCACGCCGCCACCCCGGGTGGCCCTCCGCCGGGCGCCCAGGGCACCTCCAGCAGCGATCGATGGGTGGATTCACGGGACTTTGTTTTTCTGTAAAAACGCGGCTTGCGCGGGCTCAAGCCGGGCGAATGGTGTTCCGATTATTTCTCCGATCACTCTCACGTTTTAATTTCGTCCCCTAGTTTCCGTGCCTGATAATTCCGTTCGCCCGCCGTTCTTCCGCCGCCTCGCCACTGCCGTAGTGCAGTGGATCGATTCCGACTACTGCCCAGATGGCGCCGAGAAGATGCGCGCCGAACCCGACAGGGTGGACTGGGTGCGCGTCATGCCTTTCGTCATCCTCCACCTCGGCTGCCTCGGAGTGATCTGGGTCGGCTGGAGCCCCTTCGCGGCTTGGTCCGCGGTCGCTCTCTATTTTGTGCGGATGTTTGCGGTCACCGGCATCTATCACCGCTACTTCTCGCATAAAACCTACTCCACGTCCCGCTTCGGGCAGTTCCTGCTCGCGCTCTGGGGCGCCACCACGGTGCAGCGGGGAGGCCTCTGGTGGGCTTATCATCATCGCCACCATCACCAGCATTCGGATGATCCGGAGGACGCGCACTCTCCCCACGTCCACGGCTTTCTCTGGTCTCACATCGGCTGGATCACTTCGCGCCGGAATTTTCCCACCGACTACTCGAAGGTGAAGGATCTGGCCAAGTTCCCCGAACTGGTCTGGCTGAACCGCTTCGATCTGGTGGTACCGATCCTCTTCGCCCTCTCTATGTTTGGTTTGGGCGCCGCGCTTGAGCGTTGGGCCCCCGGGCTCGGCACCAGCGGTGGTCAGATGCTGGTTTGGGGCTTTTTCATCAGTACGACCGCGCTTTTTCACGGCACAGCCTGCATTAACTCGATGGCCCATCTCATGGGCAAACGCCGCTTCAAGACCGAGGACGATTCGCGTAACAGCTTCATCCTTGCGATCATCACCCTCGGTGAGGGCTGGCATAACAACCATCACCGCTACCAGAGCTGCACCCGAAATGGGTTCTACTGGTGGGAGATCGATCCGACCTACTATGGGCTGAAACTGCTGTCCTACACCGGTTTGATCTGGGGCCTGAAGCCGGTGCCGCGCTCCATTCTCGAGGAGGGCATGCACGCGGATCACCATAAGTCGATCGCCGCCGCCCAGCGCTCCGCCGAGCGCGGGGACGACCTCGTCGTCGCCTCGTCGCTCCGCACGGTACTGCCCGCGGCGGCCGCGATCGCCGTGGCGACGGCGACCGCCGCCCACGCCGAAGCGCCGAAGAAGTCCGAAGGCCCCGCCATCCATCGCGACCTCAGTGGCGAGATGGTTAAGCCGCAGGAAAGCCGGTCTACCCCGGGGTCGACCGATCAAGGCAAAGTGATCTGAGTCCGGAGACGGCGATTTGGGCGGATCGTCTCGCGACTTTCCATCCCCGGCCAAGCCCCCGCCCCTTTCCGGTATCCGCGCCCCGCGCCCCGCCTTCGGCCGAGGGCGCCTATTCGGAAAAATCATCCCGTGGCCGCGAGTGCACAGGAGGGAGGGCGGCGATAAACGGACGGGCCTCCGGGGCCCGATTCCGGCGCAGGGCGCGTTCGGCCAAGCGCAGGTTCTCCTCCCGCTGCTCCAGCGAGATTTCCAGCTCTTGCAGGGCGGCGGCGCGGTCGAGCAGCCGCAGTTCGCATTGCTCCAAATAGGTTTCGCGGGAGCGCAGCGATTGCCGCACCTCCTCCAGTTCGGCTTCCTTCGCGGCCAACTCGCCGCGCAGGCGCTCGAGCTCATCCAGGCCGCTCGGATGTGGATTCACCGTGATGGGCAGGGAAGGGGAAAGATCCGGGAAAGGAGAGCGCGAGGGAGAAGGGTTTGTCAGCGTCTCGATGATTAAGGCGAGCGTGCCGTAATCGCCCCCTTCGGCTGCTTGGGCTTCTGCTTTTGCGAGCAGGTCGGGCAGCGAGTCCGAATCGAGCACATGCCCATCGTCGGCGAGATGCCGCGCGTACCGCTCCAGACTCACCTCCGCGGGCAAGCGCTCCAAGGCGCGCTGCGCGTTGCCTAGGGTGAAAAGACCTCGTTCTAGACCCAAATGGATGAACCACAGTAAATCCGGCGTCATGACAGTAAGAAAGATGGGACAGGATTGTCGCGAAAGAGCGGTGACTTGCGCCGCCGAGCTACCTACGCAAAAACATGGGCATTAAAACATAGTATAACTGCGCATGCAGCCCGACTTTATGCGGATGAAGGCAATCATTGAAGCGCCGATCAGATGCAAAAGGACGCGGTAGAGGGAGCCTGAAGTGCTGAGGTTGATACCTCAAATGACGCCCGCGTCCCGACGTGAAAAATCCAATCGGGCGGCCGCCCGTGTGCGGTTTTTCCCCGGGGTCCCTTTTGTCGTCCTCACGTGAAGTCGGCGGGGTGATGGGCTACCGGCGCCGTGGGGAGGGTAAAGCAGAAGCGTGCGCCGATGCCGACTAGGCCGCTCGCCCACACCCGGCCCTCATGACGTTGAATCACCCGTTGCACGGTATTCAGTCCGACGCCGAGACCCTCGAACTGACTCGTCGCGTGCAGGCGGCTGAATGCCTGGAACATCCTCCCGGCCTGCGCTGGATCGAAACCCGCTCCATTGTCGGCCACGAAAAAAACGGTTTCCCCGCCCGACCGCTCGGAGCCGATCTCGATGCGTGGATCCGCGCGGCCTGCGGTGAATTTCCACGCGTTGCCCAGCAGATTCTCCATCAGGATGCGCAGCAGGTGCAGATCGCCTTGGCAGCGCAGATCGGGCTGGATGGTGACGTTGATCGCGCGGGACCGCTCCCGCTGCCGGAGCTCCTCGAGGATCTCGGTCGCGAGCTGCGAGAGGTCGATCGGCTCGAGATGGAGTTCAGCCCGGGTGATTCGGGCCAGACCGAGAAAGGCGTCGATCAACTGATTCATGCGCGCGGCCGAGCGCAGCACCGAGCGGAGCGGGGCGATCGCTCCGCCTGGACGTCCCGCCTCGCACTCTTCGACCGCGATTTCCGTGAAGCCGGTGATCAGCCGCACCGGTGCGCGCAGGTCGTGGGAGACGGAGTAGGAGAAACTGCCGAGGTCATGGTTGGCCGCCTCGAGCTGGCGGGTGCGCTGGCGTACGCGGGCCTCCAACTCCGCCTCCATCGTCTTGCCCGCGGTCACGTCGATGCAGGTGCCGAGATAACCGCCAAAGCTGCCGTCGGCGCGAAAACGAGGCGAGGCGTTCTCCGAGAGCCAGCACAGGGTACCCTCGGCCCGCTGCAGTCGATACTCGACGGTGTAGGGAGCCGACCGGTCCGCTGCCGTGCGCGCGATCTCCCGCCAGCGCGGCCGGTCCTCCGCGACCATCGATTCCAGCCAGCCGGCACCCTGTTCGAGCTCACGCGTACGACCGGTAAACGTGAGCCAAGTCGCGTTGAAATAGTCACGCCGCAGCTCCTCGTCGCAGGCCCAGATCAGCGCCGGAGCTTTTTCGGCCATGAGGCGAAAGCGATGCTCGCTTTCCAGAACTTGCGCCCCGGCGCGCCGGCTCTCGGTTGTATCGATCGCCACCGCGACCAGGCGGACGACGGCGCCTGTGTCATCGTTTAGCGAGCGTCCGCGGATCAGCAGATGCCGCGCAGCCCCCTTGCCGGGGACGCGAACCTCCAGGGAGAAATCTTCCGCCCGCCGGCTTGCACGCTCGATCACCTCCCGTGCTCGCTCCCGATCCTCCGCGTGCAGTGCCTGGAAAAAATGCTCACCGCTCTGGGTCTCGTGCGGCGCGAGACCGAGCTCCGCGTTCCAGCGCACATCTCCGCGCCCCGAGTTTTCGCGCGGATCCCAT